>DUZJ01000013.1 GCA_013349615.1 Planctomycetota bacterium
ATAATCAATGTAGCCGCTGTCACCAATGATAATGTTGTTACCATTGGAAGCCGTAATAACATCCGCATCAATACCGCCAAGGATAATGTCTTTACCAATCCCTGTAACAATCGTATCAGAACCACCTATCAGCGACTCAATCGTCTCCACCAGACCCAACGTGATGGGCTGGCTGCCGAAGTTCGATGCGTCAGTGGCAGCGGAGGTTATCCGGCCATTGTCACCAAAGACGATATTGTAGCCCGTACCTGCATCTATCACATCACCATCCGTCTGGCTCACATCCGGTACCGTCTTGCCTATGTCATCATCGACAACGGTTTCGCCGTCCTCACCGCCGATGATTATATCATCGCCCGCACTCGTTGTGATATTATCGCTGCCGCCCACATCCGGGGCAATCGACCAGATTCTATCAATATCTGACGGGTCGCCGTCGACTATCGCGTAATCCACAAAGCCGCTGTCGCCAAAAATGATATTATTGCTTACATCGGCGGTGATAATGTCGTCATCCACACCGCCGAGAACGATATCTTCGCCAGTCCCGGCATGGATAATATCTGAGCTGCCGACCATCGGGTCCACACAAATCACGAGACTGACAGGATGGTCGATACCATCTGTTTTGTCACCGGGACCACCACGTCCCAGCACGGCGACAGCATATTCCTCAAGCTGCTGCAGGGCTGCGGCATCGATGCCTTCGCCTGAAATATCAGGCACCGGACCCAAAGCCGGTTCAAAGTAGAGTACCCTGCCCCGCTCACCGAAGATGATGTCCTCGCTTTGGCCGCCCACAATTTGGTCGGCACCCTGACCTCCAAAGATGACCAGCGGCAAAGTCGACGCTGAAGCTTCGACTATGTCATCATCCTGTTCCATCGTTTGCGGAATAATGAAGCTTTCAGTGCTCAGTTTCACGATATTAACGGTGACCAGAGCGCCCTCTTCAGGTACGGAGCCATCTACAAAGGTTATCGTGTCGGTCTCCGCGTTGACCAGGAAGTCGGTGCCTGCCTCCTTCACAAGACCGTTGACAAGCACACTCACCTGATCGCCTGCCTTCACGTCGGTTTGCAGAGACAGCTCGCTCACGGACGGCCCGAAGGTGAAGTGCTCAACGGTCGTCTTCCGGACCTCGACAAGGACAGTGGCACCAAATTCGTAACTGTTCGTGAGGCCGACCGTATCGTTCATCGTGTTAACCACAAACTCGCTCGGGTCTAACTCGACACCATCAACGAAGACGGTCACCTTGTCCTGCGGGGTCAAGTGATCGCCCGGACTCAGTTCGTTGGTCATCTTGAGCTGATTATTGTACGGTCCCTGAGTATTAAGGACGAAGAATCCGTCTTCGCCGCTGTCCAGGTCAACGGTGACCGTGTCATTGCCGAGACCGGTGTTGAGGGTCGTGACCGTACGGACGTCTGGACGCAGGTGTGTCCCGTCGATTGTGATTGTATCATTGCCCCAACCCGTCCAGACGGTGATGCCGTCGGCGAAGTTGCCCTCCGCCTCATCGGCCCGGTAAGTGATTACCCCCTGGGCCAGTCCGACAATGTATATCTCGGCATTGGCCGCAACATTCGGATCGAGGGCGGAAGCTGCTGAGTGAGAATCGGTGATCAACACATTACCGTCGCCCACGATGGCTGCCTCATCACTTATCATCAGCTTATGCCTGCCCTCACCGGCGTCGATATTTAACGTACCGAGAATGTTATCGAGATGACCGGTCAGGAAGTCGACATATTCGCCCAGCTTATAATTGGCATCGGACGAGACATATATCCACTCGTCCCCGTCAGTAAGATTGATGTTCGTAACAGCGGTGGTGCCCCGGACATTAAAGACATCGTCACAGCCGAGAGAGATGTTCAGGGTCTCGACACCGTAGTAGTTTATGCCGTCCACGCGCGTTGCGACCTCCACCGTGCCGATGAAGGCACCCCAGTTCGCAGCAAGAATGGCGTAATCCTTAAAGTTAATAATGCCGTCGAAATTGAAATTCCCCTGCGACCAGTCGCCTGGTCTAAGCCAATTGGTCCTGAGGACGGCAAAATCCAACACATCAACCTTGCCGTCAAGATTAGCGTCACCTGGGAGGTTGGCCGTCTCAATATGGTCGATAAGCAGCTCACTGTACCGGCCCTGGAAGGTAATGTGATATACGCTGCCGTGTTTGCTGACCGCAACATTATCGGTGTATGGCAGGGCCGGGTTGGTGTTATTCGGGTTCAAGACCGCACTTAACGCTTCAAGCAGCTCATCTGCTGAAGCGCTAAACGCTATTTCTTCGGTTTCAAAGTCCTGAAGCACACCCTCATCGTTCTCGAGCACAAAGTGAATCTTGTATGCACCGGTGCTTGTCGCATTGACCGTGATAGTTTGGATATTGTTGAGCTGCGGCGTAACCGTGCCTTCCCGGACTGTGCCGGTCTTTACGTCGACGGATGCGCCCGGATTGGGTATCAGGCCGGTCTGGGGGAACGGGCCGTTTTCATCACGCGATTCCGCCCATTCAAGCGCCGCCTGATTGATGCCAGCCTGTTCGCGGATGAAGGTTACAGTGTAGGTCACGTTAACGTTGGTACGCATCTGCGTGACCTTGAGGTCGCTGAAGCCGTAAAGTGCCTGGAGTGCCGTTTCGACCTGTTCTGCACTCCAATCGTAATTCAACGTCACCAGACCATAGCCATCGGCCTTCAAAATATATGTCCCGCTCCTGGCCTGGACGAATACGGTCTGCACTTCAGCCACCATGGGCATATCCAGACCGGTCAGGGTCGTGTTGGTAAGGTGGGCAAGGTTATCGTTGATATCCCCGGTGTCATCGACGTTGAGGACATCATCCACGCCGTCTCCCATGTTGACGGTGAGCAGTGCGGCGATTTGGTCCACTAAGGTTTCGTCATTGACCACGTTCACAACATCGTTGTTGGCACCGGTATCGACCGTGGTATGACCGCTGACCGTCTTGACGTTTACGGTATCTTTTCCATTGGCCGTGCTGATATTCGTTGCTCCCAGGTGCGTGGACTCGATGGTCATTACATCTTTTCCGGAACCGAGTTCTATATTCAGCGCCTCGAGGTTGTAATATGTGATGCCTCCCGGGATTATCCTGTCGCCGATTACCGCCTGGTCGCCCATTCCCAGGCCGCTCAGCCGCTCGTTGGTGAGCACGCCGGTGTCATCTGACGGGCTGTTGCCGTGGAACACATTCAACGTGTCCACCTGCTCTTCTTCCACGACCCGTATGTTCAGGTTAAACGGGGTGAGGAAATATTCATCCCCGAGCTCAGGCATAATCACATTATTTGTATCATCATCCACCGGCCAATTGCTCGCAAAGGTTACTGTGGTACCAGAGACCACCGGCGTGAAATCTGAGGGGATACGCTTTGCCATCGCGGTTGTTATCGTCTTGATATCTTCGTCCGCCTTCACGGTGTAGCTGTAGCGGTCGCCTTGGTCACCCGGGTCGTTCGGGTCGTCGTTGAGGGTAATCGTCCAGATTTCATTGGGCTGGAAGTCGGCTTTTACGATAAATCCGGGCTGCAACCATTCAATATCACCAAAGTGGTTCTGGTCAGGCCTTCCACTGAACACCGCCTTGCCATCGGCAGAGGTCTCATTCGGAGCCGGTTCTACTGCAAAGTCTACCGCAAACGGCTGCCCGTCTTTCCTGCTTACAATAATACGGCTGTCGCCGAGAATACCAATCCGGGCCTCAATATTGTATAAATCATCATCTAATAGCGGGTCGTCTTTGAGGCCTTGAAGGATTGCATCGGCCAAGTTCTGAGCCACACGGGAAAGGATATCCTGATTTTCTTCAACTTCGTACTGGTACCATTTTCCACCCAGCTTGAGCTTCCATATTTCGTCCACTTTCGGCGTACCATTGAGTGTGAAGGTCACTTCTTCCCAATCAATGGTGGTTGCAGCCGATGGGTCGGGCACGCCAATAAACGTAATCCGGTCGAGAGCACGAACGCCATCGATGTCGAAATCGACCCAGAATTGTGAAGTTTGGATGAGGGACAGGATATCGCCGGACACACCGTCCTCCGCAACGTCAAGGAGTATACCACGGGCCGGACCGTTCAGGAACATGAACTGATACGCGAAGTCGTTCATCCTTGGGTCGAATCCGAAGCGTTCGCCGGTCAATGGATTGATATGTATTGCATTCGGGTCAGTAAGGGTGGCATTACCGTTTACCGTACCGAAAGCGGTTATGGTTCCGTCGGCCAGAGGCCAGTTCGTTTCTCCTGGCAGCGTAAACGGATTGTTCAGGAACCGCTCTTCGCTGACCTTAATCCCGCCTTCTATAATGAGCGGACCTCGGATTGCGTTGACCCGCTCTTCCATGGCGGGGAAGACCAGGGCATCGCTGCCATCAATGACATTGTCGTCTATAGCGCAGACCATCACGGTCTGCTTCAAGTCCCAATTGCCGGGCGTGAAGAGGAGCTGCGGTGTAATCACCGCGTCGCCCTCGCTGTCGGGGTCGATTATGAATGCCACCGTGAAGTCCTGCTCGTCCGCCCGGCTCACCGTGATGACCCGGCCAATGGCGAAAACATCATAGCCCGCGGTTATATCAGCAGGTGTTGGAAGCGGAATCATTTCAGCAATTGCCGCGGCAATGTCAGAAAGAGTGTCCCGGAACCGGACTGTGTAAGAATATTCATCGCCATCCAGAACCAGCGTCCACTTTTCACCCATAGCCGGCTCGCCGGCGAGTTCAATCTCGGCCACGAGCACGCCTTCATCGGTTGTCTTGGTTACCGAGGCGAGGCCCCTGGTGTCTTCGATAATTTCGAACGACACAAAGAAAGACGTAGCATCGGATGTTACCAGGAAAGCCTCTTTGTTGTCGGAATCGCCCGCGGCGTTGAACAACACCTTTGGTTGACCATTTTCAACGATGGTATATCCATCGATTTCGCCTGCCAGTCCCGATGCGATTGCCGCCAGGTCATCCAGCTCACCATTTACTTTCTCAACTGTGTGGGAGAAATGATAATCAATAAAATCACCGTTACTATCCTCGACCGTAAGCGTGACCCTCCAAATTTCACCTTTTGCAGGTTCTCCGAGGAGTTCAATAAAGGCCCGCGGCGTGGCCACGTTAACCTGAACCGCTTCATTCTCGCCAAAGTTGGCATCGGCATTGAAGGCCAGCTCCGAATTGTATGTTCTCGTCGGCTGCGGCACGACATTAACGATGACGTCGCTGCCCGGCTGGTCGGTCAGGACCACATAGTAAGTGTCGGTAAGAGGGCTATATTCGCTGAAGGTCTCAAACTCCATCCGGGGGTCGAAGCCGATTTCATACTTGCTCGTTTCGTTTACCGGGTCTGTGTCAGTCGGGTTGTCCGGGTCTATTTCGTCCGGGTCAATCACCCAAATATCGTCCAGTATATACTCGCTGCTCTCTGCATCATAAGCGGCAATCTTCGCCGATTTTCCGAGGCCACGGCCCTGGACAATCGTGATGGTCTTACCCACCAGCTCGATCGCATTCGGATTCACCTCGTGGCGCTGCAGAGAGACCACCAAATCATACGACTGGTTGAAAACTACTTCTCCCAACCTGTCCATCCTGAAGGGATTCGGTGCGTAGTCGATACAGGACCCGAGTCTCAACCTGTAGGTTCCCGTCGCATTGAACTCATATTCGAGGAACGGGTCTCGCGCCGTTATGCTGCCAAGGTCCAGAACGTGTCCGAAATTATGTGCAAGATTGTCAGGATCGTCCACACCATATCGGGAAACTGCCAGCACTGTATCATTGTCATCCAGCAGTTCGAGCGTCAGGCTCGAGGTGAACGGCACAGAATATGACACTTCAAAACCGAGGAACCGGAACAGTACGACCTTTTCGACATCGCTTACGATGTTGGCATTATCAATGTCGAACAGACCGCGAACTTTTCCGCCTTCGAGCTTCAATCCGATAGTGAAGGGGTCATCTCCAACCTGTGGGGCGAGCTCGGACGCGACGGATTTGTCCTCTATGGTCAAAGTATCTCCGACAGCGGAAGCCAAAAAGATAGAAGTATTGTCATTTATTGTCTGAGCCAGGCCTTCGGCAATGGTAGCCATGTTTCGCTCTGATTTTGGCTTTCCCGCCGGAGCAATGAAGCTGAAGTCATACCCATCAAGCGTAATTGTCCAAGCTTCGCCCGAAACAAATGCTCCCTCCAGTTTGATTTCAGCTTTCAGGAAGTGTTCCCGTAAGTCATCTATCTTGTCTGATATGGAGTAAGCTTTGGCTCTCAGTTGTGTGAGCGGGCCCACATCGACAGGAGCGCCGTCGGCAGCAGTAACTGTAAGCACAGCCCCGCTTGAGGTCGCCGAGATTCCAACGTCCGGCGGATTGCCATTCACAGCCGCCATGAAGGCGGACGCCACATCGGCAGGCTGGTCGTTCCCATCCGAGGTGTAGGTATAGTCCTCATCCTTAACGATGAGGGTCCACAAATCATTAACCTCCACCGTGCTGTCCACGAGGAGTGCCTGGCTCCAGTCAAGTTTGGGTTTGCCGCTGACCGTTGCATCGGCCTGGTTAGCCGACGGCTCAATCTCGAAATCGAGAGTGAAGCTACTTCCATCAATTCTGGTAATAGTGATGGCGCTGCCTTCCGTAGCGGCGGTGAAGCCGGAGACATCATCAAGAAGAGCCGCCAAGCCATCAGCAATATCGGTCAGAGCGGCATCTGTAGACAGCACCTTATAGCTGTAAAGCGTACCTGCTAAAGTTACGGTCCAGGTATCGTCGGCGTTAAACGGACCGCTGAGCACAATGGTCTTCGTTGTCGCTGACGACCCGATTCCCGCAGTGTCCGGGGTAATCGTAAGCGTAACGCCGAACACGCCTCCGCTCACCTTAGTGAGCGTGACGGTACTGCCCTCGTCATCACCTGTATAGCCGGCGACACCATCTAAAACAGCCGCCAACCCAACAGCCACATCAGTGAGATTGTTGTCCGTAGACAGCACCGTGTAGCTGTAAGGCGTACCTGCCAAAGTTACGGTCCAGGTATCGGATGTGTTGACTGTACCGCTGAGCGCAATTGTCTTTGTCATCGCTGATGAGCCGATTCCCGAGGTGTTCGGGGTAATCGTAAGTGTAACGCTGAACCCACCTCCGCTCACCCTGGTAACCGTGACGGTAGTACCCTCGTCATCACCTGTATAGCCGGCGACACCATCCAGAACAGCCGCCAATCCGTCAGCCACATCGGTTAGATTGCTGTCCGTAGACAGCACCGTGTAGCTGTAAGGCGTACCTGCCAAAGTTACGGTCCAGGTATCGGACGTGTTGACCGCACCGTTCAGCGCGATGGTCTTTGTGGTTGCTGTCGTTCCAATCTGCAAGCTGTTATCGTCGGGGTCCTTGGCCATGAGCGTGAACATTCCTCCGCCCATCTTTGTGACCGTGACTATGCCGTCCTCGGCGGCAGCCGAATAGCCGACAACGCCATCTAAAACAGCCGCCAACCCATCGGCCACGTCCGTTAGAGCATTGTCTGTGGACAGCACGGTGTAATCATAAGCCGTACCAGCCAAAGTCACTATCCAGATATCGCCCGTGTCGACCGCACCGCTCAACGTAATTGTTTTCGTTGTCGCTGATGACCCGATTCCGGCGGTGTTCGGTGTAATCGTGAGCGTAACGATGAACACGCCTCCGCTCACTTTGGTGACCGTAACTATGTTGCCCTCCGTTGCAGCCGAATAGCCGGCGGCACCATCCAAAACATCCGCCAACCCATCAGCCACATCCGTTAGATTGTTGTCCGTGGACAGGACCATGTAATCGTAAGGCGTGCCCGCCAAAGTTACGGTCCAAATATCGCCCGTGTTGACTGCGCCGCTCAGTGAAATGGTCTTCGTCGTCGCTGATGACCCGATTCCGGCAGTGTTCGGCGTAATTGTAAGCGTAACGATGAACACGCCTCCGCTCACCGAAGTTACCGTGACTACGTTGCCCTCAGCAGCAGCCGTATAGCCGACGGCACCATCCAAAACAGCCACCAAACCATCGGCCACATCCGTTAGAGTGCCGTCTGTGGACAGCACCGTATAATTATAAGGCGTACCCGCCAGAGTTATGGTCCAGGTATCGGACGTATTGACTGCACCGCTCAGGGTAATTGTCTTTGTTGTCGCGGTTACTTCGTCGATTGCTGCACTGCCGGCCTGAGTAACTTCTATCTCGGCAGTGAAGGGCTGAGCACGAGAAACCGTAAGGGAATCTGTTCCCACAGATGTTGTAAATCCGGCAGCGGCATCTGCGATTATTTGCGCTGATAGACCCTTGGCAACGGCATCCAGTGTCAACGCATCACCGCCTGAGCCGGCAATGTAATCGTAAGGCTTACCTGTTAGGGTCAGAGTCCATTTTTCGCCGTTTCTGACCGTACCCGTCAGGTCAAAGGTTGCTTCGGTCCAGTTGATAAGCGTAACTTCATCCTGTAACGGTGTTCCGCCGATTACAGCGAGTCCTTCAGGATTTGTGCCCTGGATAGAGAAAACAACCATAAATCCAGCCACGTCCGAGGTGGTGATAGTGAGCTGGTCACCGTTTGGCACGGCGGTTAACGACCCGTCTCCATCAATATCGCCTGCCAGTGCAGTGGCAATGCTGGACGGCGTACCGTTCTCCTGACCCGTGTGTGTGTAAGGTGTACCATTAATCGTGAGTGTCCATGTTTCACCTTTCTTGACCGGACCGGAGAACCGGACAGCAGCGGTGGTAAAGTGAATCTGTGTCGACTTATCGGCCTGCACAACAGAAGTCGAGCTCGTTACGGTGCCGGCTGACTGGACCAGTTGTGTCACTCCGTCCGTTGTGAGGCCCTGGAGGTTAAAGCCATTTGGATCCTCGATGATGAGATGAACGCCAACGGCATCCGATACGACACTCGCATTGAAGCGTGCCGGAAGCAGAGCGGCCAGCCCCTGTGCAACGCCGGCCAGGCTACTATCGGCGGCAACGTGGACGTAATCCCGATAACGGATTCCCAGGGTCCAGACGTCCCCTTTTGAAACGGTCCCGTTCAGTACGAGGTCGACACGCGTGAAGAACAGATTGTTATCTTTGACACTGCCCGCTCCGATTGCGGGAACGAGGTCAATCGCGACGGGGTCCAGCATCTCCTGGGTAATTTCAAATTCATATATATCAAAGGTGCCGTCACCGGAGCCTTTGATTCTGGCGTATGGGGTCAGGAAATCGATGAATCCGTCACCGAACCCCCAATTCCCGACTTCCGGATCGAAGAACGTGAAGAAATTCTTCGTATCGTCGATGTTTTGTGCGCCCGTGGTCTGCTGCTCGTTTTCATTTTCCAGAACAGGTTCAGGCGCGAACAGGAACTCGTCGACCGGATGGGCCTCAACGGAAACGTGGAGTTCATAATCGACTCCGGTCGGAAGTCCGCCGAAGGTCAGCCAGTTGTCCACTTCGAGGAAATAGGTTCCGGCCTGCTCCGGCGCCGTGAACGTAAAGGTCAGGTAATCGTCGAGCCAGGTGGTACTACCTTTAGCGCCCCGGGTGTAAGGATTCGAGTAGCCAGGCCCCAGGGCGATAAGGTCCTCGGCCTCGTTGTACAGCTTAAGCTTGCTCGCCCAGACGATTGAATCACCGAACTCAAAACCATAGTCGATATCAAAGATGACCTGAAGGCCATCACCACCTGCAACGGTTGCTGCGGTAATCATATCCTCTGTAATAGTGAATTTATAGAAGTCAGTTTCACCATCACCTGTACCTTTGATAGTGATGTGCGGCTTACCGGTGGCATCCTGGATGTTCGGATTGGCATTGATGTTCCACTTTCCGAGCTCAATATCCTGCGCCGTAAAGAACGAGTCATGCACCTCAACTTCTTCGAGAACAGATG
Source organism: Planctomycetota bacterium (assembly GCA_013349615.1). GTDB lineage: Bacteria > Planctomycetota > Phycisphaerae > Sedimentisphaerales > Anaerobacaceae > CS2-K091. Next base: position 9,927 of record DUZJ01000013.1, read on the forward strand.
TCCCGAAATCTCCTTTGAAGCGGGTCAACCCAACTTCAACAGTACCTTTGAAGATGCTGCCGCCTTCGATAAGGCCCTTCAGTCCTATCGCAACATGGCTCAGGCTTTGGCCCGACCCGGCAACATAAGTATAAGGTGTACCATCCAGCTTGACCGTCCATTTACTGCCCGAAGCCACGTCACCATAAAGCACAATGTAGGCCCTGGTGAATTCGGTCGGCGCCGGAACAGTACTAATAAGGATGTTTGAATCTGTGGTGCTGATGGAGGATGTACTGCCGGCCGGAGCCGTAATGGCCAAAGCCGTATCCAGCGATTCGATAATCCCGGTTACGAATCCTTCACCAAGTACCATGAAATTAGTTGGCTCAACGACCTTGGTGGAACCATCGGATTCGATGATAAGAATGCCGGGCGCATCGTCATCGGTGATTTTCACATCCACAGAGCCAGGCTGCAGAGAATCTTTTCCTGACCCGGCTACGTAGAAATATTCGATGTCATTTAGTTTAAGGCTCCAGGTATCTCCCATGGATACCGTGTCGCTGCCCGTAAAGAGGATTTCGGCTTCGGTTACATGCGTGGTGCTCAGCGTCCCGGTGATAGCCACACCCGGGTCATCCGTCCCTGCCGCGAATGGCATGTTGTTGCTTCCCGTGATTTGCAGGGAAGTTCCGGTCGCGGTCGCCTCGAAGGCCTGGTCGTCATCAATTACCTGTGCCAGCCCGGACGTAACAGCCTCCAAATCCTGTCCCTCCTGGGCCACGTATATAAACGTTTTGCCGTTTAATTTGATTGTCCATGCGTTACCGGCAGCGGCCTCGCCGGACAAGGTCACTTCTATTGACTGCCATGCCCATTGGATCTCATTAACGTCAGCCGTACCGAACGGAACCACGGCTTCGGCCTTGAAGGCCGGTCCGCTGATGGTAAGTTTATAGCCGCCGGACCCGGGGGACACACTAGCAGTATAGCCGGAAGCCAAATCAAGATTCACGGCAGTGGCCAGCCCTTCGACTACATCCTCCAAAGTCAGGCCGAGGTAGTTGTCCAATCCGCTGACAATTTCGTGTGAGATACGCGAAAAATGCGTCCCTTCTTTGTCCAAATCATTTATTGCCTGCACCGTAACCGTCTGTGGGTCGTTCCAATTTCCCGGCGTAAAGAGCAAGTCATAGACCGAGCCGGCCAGTTCCACCTGCCCATCCACGGTTATCCGAATCGTAACATCACCGACCGGCTGTTTGCTGAGCACGACTTTATAAGTGTCCGTAGCCGACAGGTCACCGGAAGCGGTGCCTTCGGCCACCAGCGTATCATCATCCGACTGAACGATAACAACATCGGCGGCGTCATCATCGATGACTTCCACAACGACGCCGGGCACCGCCAGTCCGTCGTATGCACCTCCATCATCGGGACTCACACCTTGTATGACATTATGCTGAATAATTACGGGGCGCCGGCCCTCAGCCAGCATGTCCCGACCTTCCGGCAGCGTGTCGTCTTCTTCTACAGCTTCTACCGTGATTTTCTGCGGGATAAACCAATTGGTGCTATCGAAGAACAGGGTTACTCCGCTCGTACTTCCGTTGAGCTTAATCCCACGTCCGCCCGCTTTGTATAGACTTTCTGGCAGAGGTACTGGGGCGGCCGTAATCCTGACGGTCTCTTCCGGCGCCCGTGTAAGGAATATCTCGTATTCCGCACTCACGAGGCTGCTGTCGACAAGCGGATTCTCGAATACTCGGATTGCCCCTTCAACCAACCGTATCACAACGCCCGCTTCATCATTGTCGGCGACCTTCACGGACAGGTCCTGCACAAAGATATCATTGAAATTGAAATCGCTGCTGATGACTGTATGTTCTATCAGGCCGCTGTGCCCTTCCAGGCTGTTGCTGACCACCGTGATGGGCTGACCATCGCTTCCTCCGGCCACATTGAATGTATCACTGCCGCGGCCACCGACCAGTTCAAGCACGACATTTTCGCAGGTACTATCGACAAAGAACCGGTCATTACCCTCGAGCGCATCAACAATGACTTTTTCGACGCCGGAATAGGTTACGAACAGACCGCCTCCGAAGACGCCGCGGTCGGTCACGACGAAGTCATCCCCGAACTCCGTGCCCACAATGGTAACAGTATCGAAACCATCGCCGCCTTCAATACGCACCGGCGCATTCACGGTGAAGGAAATGAAGTCGGCGCCCTGGCCGCCATTTATGTTCGTATACGGGGCCTTAGGATCTTTCGGATTGACCCTGACAAACGCCCGGACACGGAAGGTATCGTCGTCTTCATCGCCGAACAGGAACAGTTCAGCCTTGTTTCGGTAGACTGTGAAGTTATCGTTGCCAATACCTCCATAGATCGTCGTGCTGCGACTGATACCATTACTCAGGTAACCGCGTGTCGTCAGGGTCGTTTCAAAGAAATCTATGGGGTCAAGGCCGTTGTGGGGATTGCTTCCATCGCGCGGCGATTTAAACACCTGACCAATCTGGAAGGTATCGCTGCCCGCGTCCCCGAAGAGTATGGTCGGCGCAAGGTTATCGTCCAATACAAACGTATCGTCCCCATCGCGTCCGAATATCCTGATGCCGCCGTTGATATCGCCGTCGTAATTGACACGCTCGATGGAGCCTCCCTCGACCGGTTCGCGGTTTTCATCCACCTCGATAGCCGCGACGACGCCCCTCGGCCGCGCCGGCGCGTTGTTGGCACGCAGCAGGAAGAAGTCGTCCTTGTGTGTACCAAAGATATTGAGGACATCCACTCCTCCATCACTACCTGATTCATCAAACACGTTGATGAGAGCCGAGCCGGTTCCGGCCAAACCGATAACGTAGGTGTCCCCACCCTTCCTGCCGTGCAGTGTGAGTTCGGCGCCGATACCGTTTGCGAAGGTCTGCTCGCCATAGCGATTGTAATTCACCTGAACAAGGTCGTTGCCGTCGCCGAGGTCGATGGTCGTCTGACCAGATATTGAATTGATATTTATCTCGTCATTAAATGTGTTCATTACCGGCGACTCATCACCCGTATTTATGAAAATGATTGCGGCGGGAGTTGATTCGATGAAGAAATCATCGTTGCCTTTGCTCAGGAACAAGTTGATTCTTTCAAAGCCTTCATATTTTATGCCTTCTGTCATCCCGAGACCGGTCAGCGTTGTCGCGGTCAGTTCACCATAGTTGTCCGCGGTGTCCCCGCTATCGTATACTCTCAGCGTGTCGCTGACACTCACCGCCGCGAGCACGACCGTGCTGCCTTCTGCACCCGACGTGAACCCGAGGACCATGTCTATCAGCATGGCCAGCTCTTCGGCCACCTTGCTCAGGTCATCCCCCAGGCCCGCCGTGTACGTGTAATTTGTGCCGTCCACGCACAACTGCCACAAATCGCCATCGCTCACCGTGCTGCTAAGTGTTACTGTCTTTACTATCGCCTCGGCATCCCTAACCGTTGCACTGCTTCCCAGGGGCGGTGTGGTTACTATCGAGAACGTTCCTCCACTGACCTTCGTGACCACAATAATGCTGCCTTCCGCGCCCGATGTGAACCCGGACGCCGTATCTGTCAGCATTGCCAGCTCTCCGGCCACCTTGCTCAGGTCATCCCCCAAACCCGCCGTGTAGGTGTAATCGGTGCCGTCCAACGTCAGGGTCCATACATCGCCATCATTCACTATGCCGTCAAGTGCTACCGTTTGTACTGTCGCCGCCGCATCGACAACCGTTGCGTAACCCTCCTGCGGCACAAACGCGGCAACTGCGAAAGGTTCGGCGTCAACACTCAATTTCAGAAGGCCGGACAAAATCTGATTCAACGTGCTGTTGGGAACCGGGTCCAGGCTGCCGGAATCACTGCCAACCCGAACGGTGTCATCACCAATACCTGTGTAGATGTTCGTCGGTCCGGAGATGGCTTCGATATTAACCGTGTCGTAACCGTTATTGCTATCAATATTGGTCTCGTTGCCGTGTGTACTTTCGACGGTAAATGTATCACTTCCATGTCCCAGCTCAATGTTTAAGGTCTCAAATTCATTATAATTAATGCCATCGGCCATATCCAAGCCGGTAATCCTGGTGGAGGTAAGGAAGCCAATGTTATCATCCCAATCCCCGGTCTCATCAACATTGAGGACATCATTGAGGCCGCCGCCATTCACATTCAGCCAGGCGTCAATGTCATTGACCTTACCGTTCACATTAAGGAACTCGTATGTATCGGGTACAGTCTCCCACAGGCCGGCGAAGCTTCCCACATTGATAACGTCATTAGCAGCCTGGGTGTAGATTGTAGTATCTCCGGATATTGTGCGTACATTTACAGTATCTTCTCCGCTGCCGGTATAAAGAACCGTTTCTCCTTCGTGGGTGCTCACAATAGTAACTATATCGTCGCCTCCGCCGAGCTCAACCTGCACGTATTCCAGGTTATCGTAGAAAATCTCAACAGGTATTCCGGAATTTGTCGGGCTCTCTTCTCCCTCAATGCGTACTCTATAGAATGTATGAGCTGCCTGAATCCTGTCTGCAGCAGTATAGAAGGCGTCTTCACCGCCGAAATATAACCAAGGCTCATTGCCGAGGTAGTACATCAAGTCACCGGTATCATAGGTACTCACGGCCCAGCTATCCGGCGAATATTTATCAGCGCCGGTCAGCTCGTAAACCAACTCACCCCTGCGGTGATAAAGGGCTCTACCGTAGACATCCACTATGGTAGCAGCGGTGTAAAGAACCACCCTGCCTGACTCATCAAGTACAAGAACACCATAGTAATCAACTAAGGGCTGGTCAAGCTCCAGCACTTCATCACCATAATAGTACCGCGCCTCACCGCCGGAGTAAGTCAGTTGGACCCCAAAGTTATCTTCCACTTTGTCGCGGCGGTTATGAATACTTGCCTGGCCGGGCGAGTGCAGGAACGAACTGCCATCCCAATTATAAACCGGCTGGCCGTTTTCATCATAAACCTGCTCTCCGCCGATGTAACGCTGCACTTCACCCTTGAAGTAAAGCACACTCTCACTTGCAATATGTACTAACGGATCGCCTACCTTATGTAATACCGGCTGACCAAACGGGTCAAGAATAACATTTCCTGTAAAGGGATCTCTGACAGGATCGCCAGGCTGGTAGGGCAGAGCCGTATAAGGGTCTATCGGCGCGTTCCCACCGGTAAGAACCTCCGTGTAGAATAGAAGCTCGCCTGTCTCAGGGTCTCTCTTCTGTTCTCCGCCAAAGAAATACTTCGGGTCGGGGCTGGTATAGTCATCGTGGAACAGAGGCCTTCCGTCAACGTCAAACAGGTCGACAGGGATTTGGTAAGTATCGAACAAAGCAGTAATATCAGTGGGATCCGCAGAGTTGTCCACATAGAGATAATCAGTGCCGGCGTATGTCTTCCAGAGGTCTTCGGACCTTTCAAAAGTAATCGTCTTGTTGCGCATTACTTCTATGAGAGCAGGTACATCATCTCCTAAAGTAACTCCATAAGTAACGTAATCATCATCAAGGCTGATGAAATCTCCGTCCGGCGCTCCAATAATCAAAACACTAACTTGGCCGGTGGTATTTTCCGGCACAAAAGTCGGGAAAGTAGGCGCATCAGGACCACCGTGGCCGGGAACTATACCTATAGCATCCAGGTCAAAGCCCGGCGTATCGTTGGTATCGCTCGAGGAACCGTCAATACGGATAAACCTCACCCATTTTAAACCTGTACCAGAGATATCGTAAGAGCGGCCAAAACCATAGGAAGCACCGGGTATATACACCGTAGTTCCTTCGCTGCTCTTTACGCTGTAGAAGTGTACTCCGTCTTCACTAACCAATACGTCTATTTCACCGAACTCCTCATCACCTCCGACTTCATATACATTAAAATCAGGACCCGGTTTATCAACCACTAAAACTGAAGGAGGAACGTCAACTCTATTCTGTTCGATATCAATATATAGATATGAGCCATTGACAAAATCAGAAACAAAGGATTTCCGTTCTGTTACAGTAAAGGTCTTATAGTCGTCAGGAGTCAGGTAAACAAACTTTCTATTGGGTTCTGTGAAATCTGTAATAACAGAAGGCAAACCCGTATCAGTGAAGACTTTAAAGCCTTCGGAATTTAAAAACACAAGGTTTCCGGCAGGATTAGGGATAATTGCCGGTATTCCGGTATCTGTAGTAGTCTCGTTGCCGTTCTCATCGATGAAAATCGGCTGGCCGTTAACTTCCTTCTGAACACCTCTTTCCTGAATTCCTTCTTCGTGAACTCCTTTCTCGTGAACAAGGTCATAAATAATTCTTCCCGTGACCGGGTCCAGAACCACCACGCGTAAAATCAAGTCTCCGCTTCCATCATCCGCGATAATAGGAGCCAACTGAGGCAGTCTATAATAAATTTTATTACCTAAAGCATCCTCGTAATACATGGTGGGAATCGGCTCAGTGTTTATGAAGACACTGGGCATGTCATTCAGAATATCACCGAACTCGGCAGTAAAGGCCGCAGTTGTTACAGTATAGACGTGCTCCTCTATGTCGGCGTCACCGTTAATCAGGAGCCTTGAGCCTATCTCATTGAGCAGGTCGGCATCGTCGACATACATCCTGTCATCACCGGCACCGCCTAAAATAGTTGCCTGGCCGCTTATCTGCTTTATCCTGATAGTATCATTACCTCCGCCGGCTATCAGGGTTACTCCTGTTTCTTCCATCGGCTCATCTTCGGTTAATACATCAGAGCCGGTTCCTAATGGGTCGACTTCGCCGCCTTGAGGAACGACGAACTCATAGTACTGTCCTTCTGCTATAGTGAAATCGTCATTACCATCGGCAAGGCGCAATTCTACGGTTTCAATTCCCTGCAATCTCACTCCGAAGTAAGGAACATTATCCAGGCCGACGCCAACAGGCAGGCCGATACCTTCAATGCTCAGGGAAACGTCCTCTACAGGAGTCCTGACAATAGTAGTTACACCAAAGATAACCGAGTTATCCGCCAGACTAATATACCTGTCGTCCGGCGCGCCGGTAATCTTATCATTACTGTCACCGGCTGTGTTAGATGCTACGTGTTTCAAGAATGTAGGTGCTTCTGCACTGCCGTGGCCGGGGATGATACCAATGGCATCCAGGTCAAATCCCGGTGTATAACCGCTTCCTGGATCAGTGCCGACAATCTGTATGAACCGGACAGCGCTTAAACCTGTTCCGGAAATGTCGTATGAACGGGCAAAGTCATCGTTACCGTGGGCCTCGTCGCCGGGGATACGCACTACAGCAGACTCGCTATCTTTAACACTGTAGTAAACAATGCCGTCGGCACTAACCAGCACATCTATTTTGTTGAATTCAACTCCGCCTTGGTCTACTTCATATATATTAAAGTCGGGGCCTGGCTGGTCCACAATCATCTCTACGAGCACGGCTTCCTCGATTACTTCCTGTTCGTAGATAAAATTACCGTTCTGGTCTTCGCCCACCTGTATTATGCGCGGCGAAATCCTGTTTGCCAAAATGCCACTATCAGAAGAACCATCCTGGTTATGAACAATTATCTTATCACCCTCAGTCTCAAAGAGCTCGCCTCCCTGAATAACCAGCTTGCCGCGAATCTCGGAAGCGTCTAAAGACCTGTCTGCTTTCAAAACGAAAGGCGGCGGGTCAATCTCAACAACAGGCGGCTGAATGAGCTTTGTCTTGCGTTCCAGATGACCAATCTGAAGATTAATTGTAAGGTCGCTCACTAAGATTTCAACCGTTGGGTCAAAGAGCCAGGAGAAGAAATAATCGTATTTGAACCGGACATTCGAAATACTGAAACTCTTGCTATCAAACTTAAAGTAGGGTAATATAGCATCCCAGACAGCTACCAGCCGATTAGCGTACCGCTCAACGAAATGGTCGGGATCGCTCAAATGACCCAGATACTCCCACAGTCCAACTTCAATAATGAAGTTGGTGCGTTTGTATGTAATCGGCTGGTAAACCACCTCAGGAGGCAGCTCTACCTCAACTGCCGGCGGAGTATACGTATACGGCGGCGGGTCAAAAAGCATGTGCGGGTGGTCTCCGCCGATGTGGATGGTGTCGTCGCCGGAACCACCAACAACAACCGTCTCAAAAGAAGGATTGGTGCTTAAAACATAAATCTGGTCAGGACCGCCTGCGCCGTCAACTTCAACTACCTCTATATAATTAAAGTTGACAAACCTGCCCGCGCCGGCAACATAGTTGTCGGTAATTACGAAAACATCTCCTATAGGCGTACCTATAATTACAAGCGTATCAATACCGGGGCCGCCGTTAATAACTACCGGCGCATTTTGCAGGTAGTCGTAACGGTTCATGCCGCTGCCGCCGAACACTTTTGCCAGGTTGGTAATTTCTTCGGGATTATCGAGATTTTCTCTGAGCACCAGGAAGGTCTTGAGTATGAACCTGTCATTTCCTCTTCCGCCGTGCAGGTAAAGCTTGGCGCGGTTGTGATTGACCTCAAACCGGTCATTCTGACCTTCGCCGAGAACGAATAAAGGCGTCGAGTTACCATTGGTCATTCTGCTCGTATCAGCAACAGGAACGCCGTCAGGGAACTCAAGGGTACGGTTACCGGTATCAGGGACCAACGGCACAGTACCGATAACAATCTCATCGTCGCCGCTGCCCATTTTTATTATAGTAATAACGCAGGTATCGTCGGACAGGAAGAAGTCATCACCTGCCTGACTGTCAACAACGAGGCGGTCAATCCTGCGGTAAGTAATTCTTTCGCTGCCGGCGCTGCCTAACTCCCCGGCCACGATAATACCTGTACGGAAAGGAGCGTTGCCTATGGCATTCAATGTGAAAATGTCACCCTGGTTTGTACCATTAACTATAAGCAGGTCCACACCGGAAGTACCGCTGTCTTCAACGTCATAGCGGGCCCCGTTACGGCCGGTTACGTTGAGGATAATGTATTCGGTAAGGGAGTTCTCTTCGTTGCCTTTATTATCGAGAGCAACTATTCCGGTCCAGGGAGCAACGGTGAGGGTGTTGGCGCCGACACGAATGGTGTTATCCACATCGCCTACGACTATGACGTTGTTACTCTCTCCGCCGAAGATAACGGCTTCTTCAAAGATGTACTTGAGGTCTTCCACGATTGCGCCGGAAGCGTAACGGTCACCTGTATCTCCATCTCTGAAAGGTGAGTTCTGTAAAGCCGCGAGGTCTTCTATGTCCGATATTGTATCTGCCAGCAGACTCTCAGACGGTGGTGACATCTTGGAGAAAGGTCCGCCTACATCACCGATGATAGTACCGGTAATGAACCTGTTATCAAATAAGGACATGTCCTTATCCTGGGCCTCGACCAGCGTATCATAACCGCCGGCATCGATAAAAACATCATACCCATCGTCACCGGTAACCGTATCGTCTCCGTCACCGCTGTTCAGGACATCGTTAAAAGGCGTACCAATCAACGTATCATTGCCTGAACCTGCTATCAGCTCTACGGCAATAAGGTCGGGGAAAATGAAATCGCCATCAATGGATGAACCACCAAGGCCTTTAAAGTTGAGTGTATTGTCTCCACCCTTGGCATCAACTATAACTTTATCGCCTTCGCTGCGTACGCTGTTTTTAATCACGAATTCATTGACGCCACCATGTACAATGCTGACCTCCTGCATATAGTTCGTAGTCTCATGCGGGCTTTGCGAGCTGCCGATAAAGCTGTCTACATCATTATTACCTTCAATGAGCAGGGTATCAGCGGCGCCGTCATCGTAAAGATACAGCAGCGGTACGGTCATCTCGAATGGCACATCAGGTGTGTTAGGGTCATCGTCATCGTCAATGTATTCTGTCACGGTGGTGGTGGTGCCGGAATCCACTACATATTTGCCCATATTAATGGTAACTTTTTCAGCCGATGTCCCCCGAAGATCAGCGACGGTTATGACATCGGCGCCGCATCCGGCATCAACCGTAATATCCTCAATGCTGTCAGTAGTTATAGTATTCATACCTACCGGGCCTACGAGAATATCGCTGCCGGATGGTGAAACGGAAATATTATCATTCTGCGGGGTAGCGGTGATACTAATGAAATCATAACCTGATTCGCCGTAAACATTGCTTCCCAGGCCGTTAAAACCAATCTTTATCAAATCCTTGCCGCTGCCGCCCCAGATATTGTCCACTCCGCCTACGGCGTCGATTTCATCATCGCCGCCGTCACCGTAAATTTCATCGTTCCCTGAACCACCGATAATTCTATCGTCACCGTCACCGCCCCGCAGTATTGACGGTGCCGACCCGCCATGCCTGATATAATCGTTTCCGCTGCCGCCATAGACCTTAACCTGGTCTGTGCCCGTGCTGATTACTTCAAGATAGTCATCGTTTCCGTCTCCGTAAAGTTCAGCCGACCCGTTTCCATAATAGACAATTACGTCTTCTCCGCTGCCGCCGTGCAGGTAAACCGGAATCTTCACGTTATCTGCCAGTACAATAGAATCATCACCGCTTCCAGCGTCAGCATATATGCTTGTGGCGTTGTCGTAGATGCGGGTTCGGCCGAAAGCAGTAACCTTGATTGTGCCGCCGTTTTCGTTTCCGCTAATCTGCTCAACAATGAATGACTCGTCGAGTTCATCCTGTGCAAAGTGAGAATCCTCTGACATATAACGGTATTGCCCGCGGGGTCCCATATTTAGGTAAAGGTCTCCTCCGGCATCTTGGTCCCAGCCGCGCTTATCAACTCCATCGACGTCGCCGTCTCCATCTATATCATGATTGCTTCCACCAAGGTATATCGGCTTGGGCAGGGACACATAGCCAACGTTAAATCTGGCCGTCTTGGTAATCTTGATAAAAAGGATTTTAATCTTAACTTTGAGAGTTAGTTTTACCGGCTGGCGGCCATAGCCCTCGACATGGACGTTGGCGCTCAACGACAAACTGGCCAGGGTAATACCAAAGACCTTGGCGCCGACCTCGGCGCTTAAGGTAAGATCAAATTCGTAATAAAGATTACCACCGCCCATGTCGGTAGATTGAGAAAGTATATGGAAATGAAAACCTCCATATATACAGAATCCGTTTGGACCTAACTGCATATACCCGTCCAGAGCAATACTGAAGTTGCCCTTGGAATCAAGCCAACCCACGCCATGCAAACTAATGATGCCGAAGAAATCAATACCAGCATCAAAGCCGAATTCCCAAACGCCCGCGCCTAAGAAATATGGTTGAGTTGGGTCATTGGGATCATTCCTGTATTGGGAGTATCCGCCTACTACAACACTGAAGCTGGCGTCAAACTTCAGCACCTCCAATATCTCCACATGCCCGGAGAGAACCAGTAAGAAAGAGTCGGCTGCTATACCCATTCTCTCGACACCACAGGTATTTATCTCAATGGTTCCGTTGGCTTCAATCGAAAACACCTCAGCATCGGCTATAGCATAGACATCAAGGTACAAGGCTATACCGCTCTCTCCCGGCTGGGAACCCCAATATACCCCGGCCCCGCCGTGGGCGCCGAAAGACAGACCCCAGAGGTTGAAGTCCACGGCGAACTCAAGCTCTATCCGGTCACTTAAAATAGCAATATCCAGACTACCGGAGCCTTTGGCAAAGCCAAGGAACTCGATTCCGCCGTAAATATGGATACGCACTCCGGGATAAACCTCATCAGTGGTCCCGGGAACATCTTTTGTGCTGCCGGTGGTATTTATTTCCAGGTCGACAACCGCCACGAATTTTAAACCGACACTTCCGCCCCACCCCGCATCCAAATTAATTTCTATCTTGCAGATTAATCCATCAGAGCCTACATACAACCAGCCATAAACATTAAGGTCTGCAAAAGGTTCAAGGGTAAGAGTGGCGTCCACCTCAATCTCAAGCTTGTTTGGACTAAGGTGAAACTCAAATCTGCCCCGCAGGTCGAATACGCTGCCGATAGAGAGGCTGCCCTGGAGTAAGAGATGTAAGCCCTGAGGAATCTCCGTCTCCTCAATAACCAGCTTGTCCGTAACGGGGTCTCGTTTTAACTTGCCTGTATTAGGGTCGATGGCAAAAGTATAGGCGATATAGGGTTCATCGGGATTGCCAGAATCGATGAAAGTATTGAACTCCAGGATAAACTCGCCGCTGAGGGAAATTCCGGGAATCATACCACTTGAGGCAAGCACCATGTGCACGCGCCCTACTATACCGGTGGGATCTCCGATAAAGACCTCAAAGAAGAGGGTCCCCGACAGCGCACCAAGAAAATCTATCTCTGCGCTTACTGCTCCTTCAATGCAGAAACTAACGCCCTGCTGTCCGAATCCTGCGCTTACACCGATAAAGCCGGTGAGCCGGATAGTATCCAGAAGAACCAGCTCAGCCTCTATTATGGCCTTAATATATATTTCTCCGTTAGCAGGACCGTTGGGGTCAACTGAGCCGTCAGCTAAAGGTGCCGCTTTATAAATGTCAATATGCGTAGGGTCGCCCGGCTCAAGCAAGGGCAGGAAGGAATCAGGAACATCAAAAGTTTGGTCGGTAAAGGTTGTGTTAAACACAACCCTCATCTTACCGGAAAGCCGGAAGATATCTTCCGGCATATCGGGCAGACCGATGTCAGCGAGGTCTATGCCCTGGCCCATTTCAAAGAAGCCGGCCACGCCAATGTTAGTAAAATCTACAATCACAAGACCGCGTGCTTCAGAGTAAGTAATACCGAAGAAGGACAGCTCAGCCAGGGCAAATATCTCAATCCGCTCGACGCTGAGCTTGAGGTAAAACCCGCCGCTCATTTCAAAGAGGTTAAGACCTCCGGGCCGAATCGCCAGCATTCCCGCTATTTCCACGGCGAACATATACGGGCCCAGCTCATAAGTCCGCTCTTCTCCGTGGATATTCAGGTTATCGCCGGCTTTCTCAATGAAGTATTGCTTGCTTCCGTCAATGACCCGCCAGCGCAAACCGTCCACCACTTCGGCTATTTTCGCTTCAGGGTCAGTGAGGGTGTAACCGGCATTGTCAAACGCGGCTATCCAGCCTGAAGATATATTGTTGTCCTGGAACATTCCGTCGGGGAGCTGGCTTTGCAGCGTGGAAACCTGGCCGGGACTATCTATGGTGAAGATAACATCGCCGGGAATACCTTCCAGGGTCAAAGTTTCCACCTTTGTATACCCGGTAGCGTTTATCTGCAGCATGGCGCTGCCGTAGAGGTAAATCCCGTATTGCTCCAGGAAAGTGAAATTGGTCTGGAACTTAAGCACGCCCCAGAACTGAGGGTCATCACTATATTCCTTGCTGTTATCCAGTACAAACCGGCCGGCTGCTGAGGCAACGTTACCTATCTTGTATATCTTGATAGTGCCGGACATGTCCAGCGTAAAGACGCTCCGCTGAAAATCTATCTCGAGGCAGACCCGGCCGCGGATTTCGAACAGAGGCTCCTCCAGTAAGCCCAAGGCGTTCAGTTGCACTCCGCCGGACAGTTCAATAAAGAACACACGGTTGGTTTCAGTGGTCGTAGCCGGCTCAACGACTCCAAAGAGCTCGGTCTCGGCCACGCCGAGGTTACCTTCTACATCCTTCCAGCTTCCTTCAATAAACTCGATGTCTACACGCCCGGTGCCGAAGTTGCCGGTAAAGTAGTAGCGATAAGTGTTGGTTTCGGCATCGATTAATTCCACCGTGCCGTCAACGTCAAGCTCGACATTACCCAAACCGGGACCGCTAAGGTTGAACTCATGTTCGGGGTCCGTGATGGAGCTTACATCTAAGGCAATACCGCCAAAAGTGTTGAAGCTTACGTCAATGTATTTACGCTCAAGGTCATTGAGCTCATTGCGGTCAATAACACTGCCGTTTAGCGGGTCATCCAGGTCGGCGCTAAGCTCGTAAACAATGAAGCCTTCGGTATCGGAGAGGTTTTCAATAGCACTACCGTCTCCGGCTGTATCCGACCAGGAGTTGGCTTCAAAGTTAACGGTAACTTCTCCCGGCGCAAAGCTGCCGGTCAAATAGTAACGGAAAGTCTTGGTACCGTACATCTGAGTGGGCTGCTCGGCGACAAAAAAGCCTATATTGTCCGCTGCCGGGCCGCTGAAATAAAACTCATCATTATCGATAGAGCTGATGTCCAGCTCGTTGCCACCGTTGGTCGAACGGAATACCACGTCGATGTAAGTAATATTTAACGGCGTGGAGCTGTTACTAAACAGGGTTATTGTCGAATTATAACTGTTATCAAGGGAAGCTCCGTTGCCGTCTACAGTTGACCACATGCCGGCAAGGAATGTTACGTTTACATCGCCGGCTTCAAAAATTCCGCTGACCCAGTAACGGAAGGTATTGGTGTTGGCATCGATGAGTATCGGCGCCTGGGTATCATCAAGCTGGACATTAGCTGCGCCGGAGCCGCCAAGGTTAAATTCCGCTTCAAGGTCGGTAACCGAGCCAATATCCAGAGTGTGCCCCGCAGGAGTATGAATCGAAACATCAATCCAGCCGCGGTTATTGAGGGCATCTACACCTATATAGGTGCCGTCGGCCGGATTCTCAAGGTCAGCGGTCGGGCCCTGGATCGTGAAGCACTCTTGCTCAGTGATATTGAGAATGTTACCATTGTCTTTCCAACTGTCCTTTATAAAGGTAACCGTCACCTCTCCGACCAGGAAACCATCAGGCAAAACACCGGCAAAATCATTGCTCAAATCGTAGCGGAAAGTGTTCGTGCCGGACAGGTCCCCGGGTTGAGTAGGCGCCTGGGTAATTGTTATAGTTTGATCGCCGACCCCCGGCCCGCTGAGAGTAAACTCGCCACCACCGATGGAAGCGACATCAAGGGTGTTTCTATGGTTAAGATCGTTGGGATCATAGCCGACCGCGGCGGCAAAGGCGACATCAAGGTACAGTCGCCCATTAATCTCGCTGATATCAATGCTGCCGCCGTTAAGCGGGCCGGCCAAGTTAGCAGTGGGCCCTTCAACCCTGAAGGTCTTGATATCGCCGGTGAATTCGCTGCCGTCACTATCCGTCCAGCCGTCGGCGGTAAACGTTACCTCTACCAATGAGGGTGAAAAATCTGTGAAGGTTCCCCCGCTCTCATATTCATCAAGCGTATATCTGAAACGGGTGATACCCTCATCAGCGAGCCGTACATAATACACTTCATCGGTTTCAAGTGAACCTGTATCCGGATCTATGATTTTCTCAATCACTGTAGTTACAAGGAGACCGTTTTCATCGATTTCTACGTCAATTGCCGTTGGGTTTCCCAGGATCACAGCGTTTCCGCCAACCGTAAGGTTAAATTCAGGGTCGGGGTCGAAAATGGAACTATAATCCAAAACACTGCCTGGCGCTGGCCTGAAGACTACATCGATATATTTCTGCCCGCTGTGCTCCTGATGGTTCAAAACTGTGACATCGATGGAAGGACCGTTGAACGGCCCAACCACGTCAACAGTAGGTGCGACAACCGTGAAGCTCTCGGTCTCAGCCAGGTTGCTCATTGCAGTGTCTTCCCAGGCACCGGCCAGGAAATTCACTTCAACCAGGTCAGGTGAGAAACTGCCGTTCAGATAGTACCGGAATGTATTTGTGCCCGGAATCCGGGTAGGCGTCTCAGTGGAAACCGATACACCTGTCGCGCCTGGGCCGCCAAGCTCAAACTCATCGCCGACATCAAGAATTTTTGAGATATCCAGTTCCGCGTTGGTTGACGGGTGGTAAGTAATATCTATGTAGCTGGTGTTGACTTCGGAGAAATTGACCACGCTTACCGACCCGCCGTTAAGTGTTTCCTCCCCTGAGCCATCCTCGATTATAAACCAGCTATTGTCGATAGCGGCGGCGGTAACTGTGGAACCAGCCGTGAATTGCCCGGTAACCCAGTAACGGAAGGTGTTGGTGACCTCATCTATCAACACCGGCGCCTGGGCGTTATCAGGAAATACCACGGTACTGCCTGCGGAGAACTTCTCAAATTCAGCGCCAATGTCGGTAACTGATGCGATATCCAGATGATAACCGGACGGAACGTCAAATCTGACATCGATATATCCGCGGTTATTGATACTTCCTATGCCGATGACATCGCCATTCCGCGGCCCAGCCAAGTCACCAATTGGGGTAGCTGGAGACGCATCAATAACCTCAACCGGTACGGGGTCGCCGTGGACATCGCGGAATCCCATTTGTAGTTTGCCGTAAATAGTGAGAAGCTGAACCTGGTCCGGGATATCGGCGAGGAACAGTACCGTAGCCTCACCAGCGGCTATCTTGGAAAGGTTAGCGTACAATTTAGCGCTGATACTGATGTTGTCATCGGCAAAGTTCAACTTGCCGGTAACAAGGAATTTCCCATCGGTGCTTATCTTGACCATGACCTGGCCGTTGAATACCTGCATCGAGGTATAGAGGGTGAATATCTTGCAGCTGCCGGTGATAGTCATCGGAGAGACAAACGCTGCTAAGAAACCATTCAAGCCGGGATTGGCCTTTACCATGTTGTACTGGGCCACCACCTGGTCTTTTACCTGAGCAAGCCAAGTCTCGGGAGTAACGTCAGTAGGCAGGCCGAATTCCGGACGGCGCAGCTCAAAAGGGTCCTCTATATCAGGGAGGCTCTGGAAGAACTCCACGCCTGCGGCAAAGTCGTTCAAAGCAAGACCTATCTGCGGCACAATCACCACACCACCGGGTATGGAGGCATTGATGAATACTCCCAAAGGCCCGAGTTCTGAGAGCGCGAAGCGGATTGTCAGACCCATGCCAGCGATTTCAAATCCGCCCTGGACCCCTATAAAGAATATGCGGTCTTCTACCGGCGTGGTAGAATCAGTAGGGTCTATCTTGTTTCCTAAGGCATCAACCTTAATGATTCCGCCGATGAGCTGGGCGTCAAGTTCGCCGCCGAACATCTTACCTTTGACGCCCACGCCAATAGAGGCAATATCAACTATGGGGAACTTGCCGGCCAGAAGCAGGCCGATATCTATCTTAAGGCCTTCGATAGTGCCGGAGAATTCCAACGAGTCGCACCCTTTTATACTGCTCACCGTGGCAGAAAGGGTAATGGTAAAGTCGGCGGGGTCAGCCTGAATATCCGGCCACTCAATGCCTATCTGGGTTATCTTGATGGGCATCCAGTCCGGCCAGCCAAAACCGCTGCCGGTGGCTGAGCCGATACCTAAAAATACCCCGAAACCAGGCAATGTCTTAAACGTCCCATCACCTAAGAAAGCGAAATTGCGGCCCTCGCCGGTGATGAGCATCGAACCTATACGGACCTCGGCCCCTATCGAACCAAAGCGTATTATTTCTTCGTTGGCCGCGGCACCCGTGTTGAGCTTTATGTTACGTCCGGTCAAAGTCACGTAGCCGCCAAGCTCAATCCTGAAGGTATCCACATCGAAGATAAGGTCTTTGACCTTTCCGTTTTCAAAATCAAGGGTAACGCTTAGGGCCTTACCATCGGAATTGCTGTCGGTAATGATGGCCGAAACCGGTCGACCCGGGAAGAAGCTCGCTCCGCCGGAAGCGATAAAGATATTACCGTTAAAGTCAAGGCTCTGGCCGAAAACTACATCTAAGCCCTGAACGCCTATTGTGATACCATCAAATTCAATTATGTCGCCAAGGTTGATAATTCCATTGTAACTTAAGCTGGCCTCTCCTATTGAAAATCCGTCTCCTCTTACGACAAGACCGTCCTTGCCATTATAAGGCGCGAGCGAACCGCTGATATTGAATCGCTCGAAATTGACGGTGGCGCTTTCAAGACTCAAAAGCTCCTGGGCCTGGCCGCCGTGGTCGGCAGGGTCATAATTAGGGTCGTAGTTTATCTTAATCTTCGTAGCGGTAATTCTTACAACGTTGGGGATATTGACATCCAGACCGTCTATCTTCAATCCGAACTTGCCCGGCACGCTAAAGGCACTACTCCAGTCTCCGCCGAGCAGGGCAAGAACGTCAACCTCAATATCAAAGGTGCCTAAAATACCGGTCAGTTCAGCAGTAATGCCACTGTCACCCTGCTGGCTGCCGAAACTCAGGCGAGCCTCATCCATTCCGATAGCCACCGTAATGACGAGCTTGCCGGCGTCAAATGAGGTATCGGCTAAGCCGATAGAAGGACCAACCAGCACCAGCGGACCAAGGGTAAAATCATCGCTCGAAGCGGCGGCATCCTGCGTATCGCTCTGCACGGTGAAATGCGCCTTGCCCGCGGCATTAGCGGTAGTATCGGTCAACCGCCACTTATTGGCGGCAAAAGTAACCTCTACTTCTCCATTCTTGAAAATATCTATATCGTCATCGGTATTGCTGTCGACAATCTTGTAACGATAGGTCGTGCCGGACACAAAAGAGACATCGAATTTTTCATTGAGGTTAAAGTCAGGAATCCAGGCATCAGCCACTCCCGCGCCACTCAAAATAAACTCATCTCCATCAATAGAACCGGCATCAAGCTGCAAACCTTCGGGCACCAGGAAGGTAACATCGATATAACCCCGCGCAATCAAGGTCTTTAAGTTTACCGAAGCGCCGTTAGCTGGATTGCTTAACATCGCCGTGGGCGCCGGTGGCGGCAACTGGCTCTGGGGAACCGCTATTGTGAAGTGCTCAGTCTCAGTAACGTTATTGGCGCCGCTGGCATCCGAGAAGGCCTGGGGCAGGAACTTAACCTGGACATAATATACGTCGTCTTCGGGGAACATTCCGGTAAAGTTATACCTGTAAACGTTGGATTCTCCTACCTTTTCCGCCCGGCCGTTAATGGTCACGCCATAAGTGGCAGGCGTATTTCCATCAATGGTCAGGATAAATTCCTGGGAGTCGTCGGTAATGGAATTCTCATTAAGGCCGACGCCATTGACATCATTGAACACCACTTCAATGTAACCGCGGTCGTTCAGTTCCTGAACATCAAAGACTCCTCCATTATAAGGTAAGTTAAGGTCGGCTGTAGGCGGCCGCAAAGTCGGTGCAGGCTGAGGCACGGTAGCTGAAACGCCGAAGACTGAAAAGCCGTTTACACGCAAATCCTGCAGCCTGAATCCCTCTGCTCCGCCAAAGGCGAATTTCGCCGCGCCGCTTATACTGAAAGCGCTCTGCAGACCGCCCGAACCATCGGGAATGTTTATGTAAACCGTGGCGTCGGGAACATCAACCTGCACCTGGCCTATGGGATTACGGGTGAAGCGTACTGTACCGGAAATTCCGAACACATAGTCGTTGCCGACTTTTCCTACACCTAATGTTACGCCCCCTTCGAAGACCTCTACTCTCTGCGGGGACGTAAAGACTACGTTGATAGTGCCGGATTCGGGGATACTAATGGTTTCATTAACGGTGCGACCGGTGGTGTTTATTTTTACTTCGAGGCTTCCTTCGACGTGAATGCCATTGCCTAATCCTATGATGCTGGCTTCTCCTGTGGCATACAGGGCAAATGTGCCGTCAGCGAACTTGACAACCCCCAGTTCAGTGTTTTGCACAAGCACGCCGACCGCATCGGGGTTAACCGAACCATCTTCAAGTTCCGGAGGTCCTCTGCCAAGAAAGACTTGAACGTTTCTGGCCCCGTATAGTGTGCGTTCGGTAGGCAGGCCCTGGTCGACCTTCTGTACAGTAAAATCGCCCTTTATAACCACATAGTCGCCAAACCGCAGCGTGCCGCCGGTAGCAGCAAAACCGATGGTATTGGGACCAACATTTATACGGAGGTCAGTATCGCCGACAGTAATTGTATCATCAACTTCATTGTCGGTGTTATTGACAAAGAAAGCAATTTCGCCTTCAAGCGCGCCGGCAAAAAGCGTGATATCGCCTTTGGCAATACCAGCCATGCCGGTTTCGTAGAATATGAATCCGCCCCAGCCGTTTTCTAATTTGCCGTCAGCGGGCAGTTCAGTCTCAAGTCCAACTGCAGCTACCTTAATGACTTTAGTCGAATTCGGCAGAGTAATCTGTTCAAACTGCAGCGTATCAGCGTAGATAGCATAAGTAGTACCGCTTACATCAAAGCCCAGAGATATCTTCTCGGTGGCACTGCTTTCGGCCTTCACACGCACATAAGGACCAGCGGGAATATCAAGGGTCTCGGTTCCTCCAGGAGTATTAAACTCTTCGTGTATCGCCTGATTAGTATTATTGACAGTCACAGATATCTTGGGGATGGTAAGCACAATATAAGGGATATCAAAATCAGGAGAAATTGACAGCTCACCGGCCATCCCCTTATCATTGATAATCAAAAGGCCGGTACCGTCGGTGATACTAAGAACGCCGCCGAGAGAGAACCTTAACTCGGTAACCGCAATCTTTATAATCTTTACGCCGTAGTTATTGGTAGTCTGCTCAAAGGAGATATCGCAGGTAAGCTCTATGCCGGCTACGCCTAAGGTCACCTCATCTCCCATGGCCAGCAGCAGGTCTTCGGTAAAATCGAGGTACTCAACGTCCTCCGGTGCAAGCCCGGTCTTAACCTCCAGGCCGTTAGCGCCGAAGCTGGCAATAAAATCCACTACGGCGTTCGGATTAACATCGGTGGTGGCATTAACCTCCACCAGAATCTCATCGACTTCGAGCGTTACTCCGGTAACGCCAACAAGTTCCACTCCGCCGCGGGCCTTTAATGCATAATAACTCACCTCAGATGGCGGCTGGCCTTGCGCTGCTACCGGCTTCATTAAAGCCAGGGCCAGTTCCACATCATCAACTGCCAGACCTATGGCGCCGGCAGCATCGGGGTCGTCATCGGCATCGATATCGCCGTCAAGGTCGCTATCCACCCAGTACGGGCCGCCCAAACCTACAAAAGCATAAACATTGCTTGCCCCTACGGTTAATATCGATACCTCAACCGGCGTCGGACTTCCGACAATTGTAACATCCTGCACTTGTCCCTTCTGGAAGGCAAAATCTCCGCTGACGTGGACAAACTCCGAGATAGTAAGAGTTGCTGTTCCGGTAACCTGCAGGAGATTGCTGGTAAAGTCCAAATAGATTACATCTTCCAGAGCCGGACCGGTGCTAATGGGGATGCCCACAGGTACTGAAGGCGGATTACCCGGAAAACTCGTGACAAAATCAACCACCACTGTTGAATCGGCAACGTTGGTTCCGTTGACCTGAATCTCCATATCCTGCACGCTCAGCGTCAGCCCGCTAATACCCACCAGCGCTGCTGAACCGCGTGCCTTTAAGGCATAATAACTCACCGTAGACGGCGGCTGGCCCTGCGCTACCACCGGCTTCATCAAAGCCAGGCCAAACTCGACTCCGCTCAAGGCCAGGCCCATGGCACCACCGGCGTCCGGCGTGTCGCTGCCATTAATGATTCCATCACCATTACTGTCCTTCCAGTAAGGGCCGCCTATGCCGGCAAAGGCATAGCCGTTGCCTACGCCTATCTTAACTACCGACACTTCAACCACGTTAGTATCAGTCAGCGTTACATTCTCAGTCGCACCCTGCTCGAATGCAAAGATGCCGCTGACGTGGACAAAATCGGAAATCGTCAGGGTTACATAACCCGAGGCCCTGATTAGCTCGCTATCATAATCCAGCTCTATATCGTCTGTGTCCGGACCGGTAGGTATAAGCATCTTTCCGTCGGGCAGAAGCTGAGTAAAATCAACTGCTGCGCTCCCGTCGCTGCTCTTATTGACCTCCACCAGCACGTTCTGTGCGGAGATTGTTAAACCGTCAATACCCACCAGGTCGGCTGAACCGCTGGCTTTTAACGCATAATAAGACGTGGTTCCTCCGGCTACCGGCTTCATTAAAGCCATGCCGAAGGAAAGCTCGCTCAAGACCACGCCCAATGCACCGTCGACAGCCGGGGTGTCACCGGCATCAATGGTTCCGTCGCCATTGCTGTCCACCCAGTAAGGACCACCCACACCCACAAAGGCGTGCACATTACTTGCGCCTACCGTCAGCAGCGATACCTGTACTGAGGTGGGACTATTTTTCGGTGTAACATATATCGGCTCGCCCTTGCAGAAGGCAAAGCTGCCGCTGACATACACGAACTCTGATATCCGCAGCGTCACGAACCCTTTAACCTGCAGTAACACGCCGGTGAAATCTAAAGCCAGTTCCTGTCCCGTAAGAGCAGGGTCAAGATACAGGCCTGGGTCAAGCAGGTCATCGCTTACTTCATAGACGCCGTCCTCATCAGCGTCCTCTACCTCGCCAAATACCGTATCGTCATCCAGGTCAAGGGCTGTAGGCCAGTCTAACGCCTCTGCCGCTATTGCTCCTTTGGCGCCGCTGGCCTGGTTTATCTCTATAATAAGATTGCCGACTTCAAGGTCAAAGGCACCAATGCCCACAAACCCTGCACTGGCCACCCTTCCTTTCAATCCCAGATAACTTCGGGTATCACCCTGTTCCGATGCCTTGATATTTGCCAGGCCAAGCTGCGCGCCGGTTACGTTAAAGCCTATGCCGTTTACACCGACGAACAGGTCCGCGTTATTCAATGCAAAAGTAACCAGTGAAGCGTCCGTCAAATCATCGGCCTCAATGGTTCCGTTGCCATCAATATCTACATCAATTATCTCCTGCTTAAAGGCAAAGTCCGCTTCGCCGTCAACAAATCCGAACAGGTCGAGAGCAATATGTCCGGACACCTGCAGTAGTTCCTCGCTGAAAGTAAGAGTCAAATCTACTGCGGGGTCCAAATACTGGCCTGGATTGACCTGGTCTCCAAAAGGATTAGGGTCGGTATCATCAAGGTCAACGGCCGTGCTCCAGTCTAATGCCGTATCGCCGGTGGCCTGGTTGATTTCAAGGGAAAGGTTGCTGAGTGATGCTTCGAGGCCGTTAATTCCGGTAAGAGAAGCGCTGCCTAAACTCGCTGTTACACCCAGATAACTGCGGGTGTCAGCCGGGTCAGCAGGACTAATCTGCGCCAGGCCGAGCTGACCGTCGATAACCTGAAAACCAATGCCGTTGACGCCGACAAAGGCATCGACATTATTCAGGGCAAGCATGACCAGCGACGCATCATCGAGCGTCTCAGCAGCGCTTAACTTCACGTCAGCGGTCTGCTTTACAAAGGCAAAATCCCCCGAACCAACGACAAACCCGAACAGGTCAAGATTAATACTCCCCGATGCCAGAAACAGCTCGGCGTTGAAATCAAGGGTAAGGTCGATTGCCGGGTCGAGATACCGGCCGGGGTCGACTATGTCGGCAAAAGTAGTGCCGTTTGTATCATCATATTCTACTGCTGTGGTCCAATCCAAGGCGCTGGCTTCAGTGCCCTGGTTAATCTTTAAGGTAATGTTGGAAACCGAGGCCGTAAGGCCATCGATCCCCTCAAGGGTAGCACTGCCTACATAGGCCTTTACTCCCAACCAACTGCGGGTATCCGTCGGGTCAGCGGGTGTAATCTGTGCTAAACCGAGCTGGCCGTCAACAACCTCGAATCCGACGTTATTGACACCGACAAACAGGTCGGCGTCGTTGAGGGCAAATATCACCATAGATGCATCATCGAGAGTCTCAGTATCACTTAACTTCACGTCAGCGGTCTGCTGGACAAAAGCAAAGTCTGCCGAACCAATGATGAAATCGAACAGGTTGAGTTCAAACCTTCCGGATGCCTGGAATAGCTCTCTATCAAAATTTATCAGCAATTCTTCGCCCGTCAAAGGTGGTTCGAGGTATAATCCGGGGTCAAGCTGTGCGCCAAAACCAGCCCCACCCTCCAAAGCAAGAGCCTTGGTCCAATCCAGGGCCACGGCATCAACGCCGCTATAAGCACCGCCGGCCTGATTGATATCCACCGAAAGGTCAAGGATGGTAGCGTCAAGGCCGGGGATCCCCTGCAGCGAAGCATTATCCAAACTTGCTCTTACCGCCAGGAAACTGCGGGTATCACCGGCATTTACCGCCTCGGTACTCGGAGCTATCTGAGCCAGGCCGAGCCTGCCGCCGGTAACGCCAAAACCGACACCTGAAGCTCCCACGAATGCATCTACCTCGCTTAAGGCGACAATCAAAAGTCCGGCATCATCTAAATCACCGGCCGCAGGATTAAATACTCCATTGGTATCTACATCCACATCTATAGTCTGCTTGCTGACAGCGAAGTTCGCTGAGCCGGTTATAAATCCGAACAGGTCCAGGCCGAGGCTGCCCCTTGCCTGGAACAGCGTATCCGTAAAAACAATATCCATAGTCGTGGTTTCACCGGTAGCTATTGTCAATGCGCCGTCAGGTGAACCATCGTCATTAAAGTCGCTCAGGGTGCAATCGATAACTTTGGTATTCAGTATGCCGTCGTTGGTTCCGCCAGCCTTGTTAATCTCCAAATCAAAATCGGTAACAGTGAAATCAACACCGGCAATACCAACAAAACCGGCGGTTTGCACATCGGCTTGTAACACAGTCCACGTACGCAGGTCAGGGGCGAGGTCTAACGGGTCAGGCACAGCCTTTATCAACGCAAGCCCAAACTCCACACCGGTAAGAGAGAAGCCCACTGCTCCCGGCTCGCCCTGCGGGCCGTTGACTCCCGCAAAGGCGGTCAGGCCGCTGGCACCTATCTTGAGCATCTCTACTTCTACTTCTTCCAGCGTATCAGCAACTGCGGCTTTACCGCTGTCCTTCTCAATGGCAAAATCACCGGAAACGTAGAAGAAACCAAAGAAGCTTAACTCTAAATTACCGTAGACATTAAAAACTTCGTCTTCGAAAAGTATTTCCTTGCTGTTCCCGCCGCCGGTGTCAATTACCAAACCTTCGGTAGTGGCGGGATTTCCGTCAAAATCAGTGGCCAGGAAGTCAACTACCTTGGTGTTTTCCACGCCGGCATTCTCTCCTCCGGCCTGGTTAAGCTCCAACGTGAAAGAGTGTACCGTTGCCTTGAAGCCGTCAATACCAACAACGCCGGCATCACTTACTTCGGTCGTTAAGGCGGCCCAGCTTCGAGTGTCATCAGGCGCCGGATTGGACACCTTCATCAGTGCCAGGCCGAACTCCACAGTACCGAACGATATGCCCATTGCACCGGCTTGATTTGCTGGGCCGTTCACCCCCACAAAACCAGTCACCCCACTGGCGCCCACGGTCATGACCTCTACATCTACCTCGGAAATGTCCGTGAGAGTAACTGTTACCGGCTCGCTGTACTTCTCAAAGGCAAAAGAGCCGCTTAAGTACACAAAACCAAACAGCCCGATGTCAACATTGCCGCCGGCCCTCAGAACGTCGCCGGTAAAGTCTATATCTATACTCTGGTCACCACCAATATCGACCGGATAGCTGCCTTCAATATTGCCGTCATTGTCAAAGTCGCTCTGCTGGAAGTTCACTGCCGCGGTGTTGGGAGTAGTTCCGCCATCTATAGAGCCGCCGGCCTGGTTGACCTCCAGGTAAAACTCAGTCAGCGAGATGGTCAAACCATCTATGCCAACCACGCTGATGCCTCCCACCTCCGCCTTTAACGCCGTCCAGTTCCGCGTATCGGTCGGCCCAGGCTCGGATACCTTCATCAGCACCAAGCCGAAGTCCACTTCACTTAAGCTTAAACCCATAGCGCCGTCGTTATCAATCGGGCCATTGACACCTGCAAAGGCTGTAACTTCACTGGCGCCCACGGTCATGACCTCTACATCTACCTCGGAACTGTCCGTGAGAGTAACAGTTATCGGCTCGCTGCTCTTCTCAAAACTAAATTCCCCGCTCAAGTACACGAACCCGAATAAGGCAATGTCTACCTCGCCCTGCAGGCATAAAAGGTCACCCGTCAGGGAGCTTAAGCTGATGCTGGTGGTCTCATCGATATCTACTGCGTTGAATGCACTCTGGGAGAAGTCAATCGCTTTGTTCGATACGCCGTTGTTGTCTCCAGCAGCCTGGTTGACCTCAATATATAGGTCGGTCATGTCTAAGGTCAGCCCCTCTATGCCCACAAGTCCCACGCCGCCTATGCCAGCTGTCAATGCCGTCCAGCTTCGCGTGTCTGTAGGAGCGGGCTCGGATACCTTTATCAACGCCAGCCCTAAGTTTACTCCTGTTAATGACAAGCCCATGGCTCCGTCGTTGTCCTCAGGGCCGTTTACTCCGGCAAATGCTGTCACCCCTGCCGCACCGATGGTCATTACCTCCGCCGCAACTACGGTGTCGTCTGTCAGTGTCACGCTCACCGGCTTGCTGCTCTTCTCAAAACTTAATTCCCCGCTCAAGTACACGAACCCGAATACGGAAATCTCGAACCCACTCCTAATCCGCAGGAGCTCTCTATCATAATCCAGCAGCAGGCCCACCGGCGGCGGATTCAGAACCTGGCCAAGGTCAAGGATATCCTCGAGCTCGCCGAACGTGCCGTTTTCATTAAGGTCAAAGGCCTTTTTCCAGTTCAGCGCTACGGCCTCATCAACACCTTTTGAGCCGGCGGCCTGGTTCGTCTCGAGAACCAGATTATCAGCTTCAGCTACGATACCCCCTACACCTAAAAGACCGGCGCTGCCCAGGCTTGCCTTCAAACCAAAATAGCTGCGTCCGTCACCAGCGTCGATATCTTCCTGCCCGGGTTTAATCTGGGCGAAAGCAAGCTGAGCTCCGGTAAGCTCAAAACCGATGCCGTCATGGGCTGTACCGTCAGAATTGCCCCCTATTCCTACAAAAATGTTACAATTATCGAGAGTAACTGTTACCAGAGCGGCATCGAACAAATCAAAACTGCTGTTACCATCGAGGTCAACGTTTATTCTCTGGGTCCTGAAAGCAAAGAAAGCGCTGCCTCTGACAAAGTTGTAAATCGCCAGGCTCAAGTCTCCCGAAACCTTCAGCAATTCTCCGCTGAAGTCGATAGCCAGCTCCTGCCCTGTCAGGCCCAAATCCAAACCGAGGTCAAGCAAATCATCGCTCACTTCATAGCCGCCATCCGGTTCGGAATCCTCCACCTCGCCAAAGACCCCGTCGCCGTCCAGATCCAGGGCGGCAGTCCAGTCAAGAGCAACCGCATCTACGCCGGCCTTGGAACCGCTGGCCTGGTTAATCTCTGCTAATAAATTAGTACCATTTGCCTCCAGCCCGGGTATGCCTATAAGTTCTGCGCCGCCCAGACTTGCCTTCAAGGCTAAGTAACTGCGACCGTCTCCCGCGTCTGTATCGGCTTGTTTGGGAGTAATCCTTGCCAAGGCCAACTGGCCGCCGCTCAGGCTGAATCCTGTGCCGCTCACACCCACAAAGACGTCCGCGTTGACCACTGCCAGCGTCAACAACGAAGCGTCATCTAAGTCATCATCATTTACAGGGTCAAATCCGTCACTATCCACATCCACATCAACTGATTCCGGATAATAGCCGATAGCCACGTCACTGGCCGAAGCGCTAATCAAATCGAAAGCAGACAGGCTGGACTCGTCGGCGGTAAACGTAAACTCCTCGGTGGTCAAATCGTAGGTGCCGCTTAACCCGATATCATTGGCATCATCACCAGCATCACTACCGTCATCCATAATCGAGGCGGTAACCACGCCTCCTAAGTCGACCGATGCGGTTGCGGCGCTGAAAGCTAACTGGTCGCCGCCGTTCTGGAAGATGAGAGTAGGTTGGTCAATAGCCAGAAAACCGCCTATTCCCAGGCTTTCCATGGATACTGAGCCTTCGGCTGTAACCGTCAATGTGTTGGAATCATTAAAATCAGCAAAATTTATGTTTATGGTGGCATCAGAGGACACCGCCAGAAGGCTTGCTTCAATGGGAATGACTGCCTGGGCCGAGCCGCCGATTGCAGGAGTATCAAAAAAGCTTGTGGGACTGGCGATGTAGTCAATAAACTCCTGCAGGGTAATCTTGCCGTCATTCTGCTGTGGGTCCTTAAGCTGGATAGTAAACGAGACGTCACCGGAGGCGCTGGCATCCACCACGGCGATATCCAGAAAAGCAAGTGTGGCGCCGGCATTGAATCCTGAAAGCGAGAACTGGGCGTTGCCGGTCGCAGAAGCGTCCTTAATAAAGAAAGATTCCGTCAGGGAAGTGCCGCCGACCAGGCCGCCGAGGTCCACACCGAAGGTCAGACCAAGTCCAAGGCCGCCATTAATGGAAGCGTCACCGCTCAAATCCAAATCAGCAAAGCGTGCATCCTGACCCAACCCGAAATCAAAGGTCTTGGTGAAGGGTGCAAACTGGTGGCTGAAATCCACATCGTAGGTCAACTCCCCATTTTCGTATTTCAGGCCGATATCGGAATAATCCAGGCCGAGCTCCGAAGCCAGGACAATCACCAGCTCCTGGGCAGAACTGAAGCGGGGAGTTCCGCTCACCGAAAAAGTCAGAGGACTGATTATCTCGCTGTCAAAAGTCTCCACGAAATTAATTAGGTTATCAAGGGCATCCTGGATGTAAGGGATATCAATGCCGAAGGCCGAGGACATCTCGTTGAGCTGCTGCAGCTTGTCCCGCAGGTCCTGGAGCTTGCCGACGATGTCCTGCTGCGTAAGCTGGAGAAAATCCATGAGGGCTTCAGCCCCGGGAAATCCGGGAGTAACCGTAACCGTTACGCCGCTCAAGTCAGTAACATCGGCCCATACCATGTCCACTTTGGCATCGACCAGGGCCAGTGGAGCGGCCTCACCGGGAACCGCGGCTGATGCCGCGAAGGTCCCGGTAAAAGAAACATCATCTACAGAAGGGTCATCATAGAGAGTTATATTCACTAAGCTTGAGAAATCGCGGATAAGCTCTTGTATGCGCAGCTTGCCGTCACCGGCAGGTTCCTGCAGGTCAACTTCAAAGCGAAGATTCGGGGCCATATTTAAGGCTGCATCAGTAAGGGAAACCGTAAGAAAACCGAAATGACCGACCGCGCTGATATCGTCAGAGGTCGTAACAATAACGTTATTGATGACAAATTCCGGAGGCGCAGCCGGGATACTATCGCGGGAAAGGATATAGAAACCTGAGGAATCCACGCCAAAGACAAAATTCAAGGTTACGTCCACGTTGATTTCAATAAATCCATTTATCTCGATTTGGCCGTTGAGCACGCTGATATCAAGGTCAGCCGCGCCGCTGAGGGTCTTGTTTATCTCGGTGGTGAACTCATAAAAGCCAGTATTGGAATCGTAAGTATACGAAACGTTGCCGGCAGTGTTATCCAGCCCATCCAGAGCATCGCGTAATGCGTCAGCATCGGTAATAAGGCTTCCGATGTCGGAAATGCTAAACGCCCCGGTGCCGGTTTCTATCAACCTCCGGAACATTTGGGTGCTGTCGCCGGAGGCGTTCATCACCTGTGCAATTTCGGGCAGACGCGGGCCGGGATTAGGGTCGGCTATGGGCGTAGGACCGCCCGGCCTTACATTGTTGAGGGCCTTGGCCATGGAGGAACCCAGGATAGGTATATCATTGGTCAACGCCGTGTCATCGTCAAAAGTAAACAAACCGCACAGCCACTCCCAGGCCGATTTTATTGTCCGCATAAACCAACTGGGAAGGTTATCGTCATTTACGTTCTCTACGTTCTCATAGTAAACTATCTGTTTCTGCCCGAAGGCATCAAAAAGCTCGTAATACTCCATCCCTGTCGAGGTGGTATCGTCATCCCAATCTCCCACCTCAGTACCGGCCAGCACTAATTCATCCTGGTCGGTCCCACTGCCGCCATCGTTTCCGCCGTCATAATAAATGCCGCCGGGAACAGTGATTGCGCCATTGCCGTGGTCAACGGTTAAGGTATCGTTGCCGTCCTTGCCTTTGAAAAGTATCATGTCCAAATTGGAAAAGGTGTGAGAAATAACAGGGACCGTAGCGCTTTGGGCCAGGTCGAAAATGTCCACGAAAAGCGGGTTGGAAGCGTTGCGGATAATCTTAAATGAATCATCTCCGGAAGTCCCTTCAATCTGGATAATATGGTCTTTAGCAATATCCAGGATGGCATCCCCCCTGATGGTCCAGGCTCCCCGGCCCATAGTGCCGGCAAGCAGAAGGTCGCTGCTGCTCACCAGGCCGTCGCTGTTCAGGTCGTAAAAGTGTATATCGCTGACCACCGCATTCGGCAGGCCGCTTCCTAATTCGGCCCAGATTATTTCACTCTCCTTGGTGGCCTTAGTCAGGGCTTCCGGCTGCCGAAGCCGGAACACGCCCGCGGTGCCGCCGACCAGGAGTATGTCCTGGGCCCCGTTTCTCACGTATTCAATGGTGTGAAGACCGGTCTGCTTCAAATTAGGAAGATTGCCGGTAATCCTGAACCAATCTTGAGAAGGATCAGCTATATCGGCGATTTTATATACATGCTGGGAATCGATAACATAAACTACTTTCCAGTTATCGGGGTCAAGGACAATATCAACTATATCGTCGGCCCCATCAACTTTTCTGGGCTTAAAATCATCACCGACGTTTTCCCGGTAATATACCGTGCCGGCACGGGAAAAAACGATAACGTCGGCCTTGGGCGTGGCCCCTTCCTTTCCTCCATAGGCCAGGGCGCGAATCTTCTGGGTCCAGGGAAAGGAGCCGTTAGCTAACTTGGCAATCGGCCCCATATCAATATTCTTGACAGTTTCCAGTCGGTCAGCACTCTCGTACAGGCCGAATAAGCCGATAATCATACGGTTGTTGTTGATTGCATTGACTACATAAGGGATGTGAATATAGCCCTTAAAGCCGGTTACTAATGAAGGATTATCCAGCGGGTTAGTGAGCCCGCTTAAGCGAGGGTCTCCGGCATTGGCGGCAAGTTGTACATCATTACGCGGACTTAAGGGATTACCGGCATTATCGTACTTGCGCCAATAAAAATACAGGAAATTGTTGCTCAGCGAGAAACGTATCACCTCGTCAGGCGTAGGGTCACCAGTGGTATCGTAGGGAATACAAGCCTGGGTATTGCCGTCTCCCACGTGTATCCCCTCCCAGTTAAAGTCGGCACCGGTCTGTGCTGCCGACCCGTTGTCCTGACTACCGGCAATAATAGTATTATTAAGCGGGTCATAGGCCACGGAATTAATCTCCGTAACCCTTAGATTGTTGTTGAGCGAAAACCATTTGCGGGCAGGCAAAGTGCCCTCGCCCCGGGGATTGGTAAGCCGGTAAATGCCTCCGTCATCGGACTGCAGCAGAACATTGCCGGTGGTGTCAAAGACAATCGCCCGGGAATCAGCGTGAGGCGCCGTATCGGTGGCAGTATTACCGACTATCTGCTCCCAGTTACCCGCTGCGGGGTCGTAACGAAAGATTCTGCCCGACCACTGGGTTATGCCAACCTCATTGCCCACCGTTATCGGTTGGCGGTCACCGCCAACGTAAATTATGTCCCCGTTGGTGGGATCTACTCCGAGCGAGAAATGTAAATCTCCCTGTCCTCCGGCATGGAGATAATGGATTGTTCCCGAATCGTTAGAGCTGGGCAGGGGCAAGGCAGTCCAGTTGTCAGCCAACGCTGCTGCCTTAAAAACTCCCGTAAGCCCCGTACCGCCGGTAGACAAATATCCTATAACTGCGGCATAAACGTTGCCCGTACCTTCGTGGAGGGTCAGCTTAATCCTGGTGGCATACTGAAGAAGGTCATCTTCTCCGTTGGCGTCGTTATCAGTGCCCGACTGCAAACCTGTGTTAACCTGTACCCACGAGCCAGAACCCTCTTCCCAGCGGTAAATACCCTTTTTGGGATTGGCAGCGTACACCCATATATCATTGGGAGTGGCCGCATCGCCGGGGTAGACGGCCATATCCGTATAGTGTCCGGCCGGCAGGCCCGTGTCATCTCCGGAAATCTTGGTAAACACCGTCGTTCCGTCATTGGCTATCTCCCCCAGGAACACTCCGCCGCGGTTATCCACCTTTCCGTCATGGTCGCGGTCGGTATCCCAGGTAGAGACAAATATCACTTGGCCGCCGGCAGTAACCATAGTAGTAGCCACAATGTCGGTAATGCGCAAACCGGCAAAGGTGTCCTGACCCAAAATCTTCCACGTATCACCACCGTCAGTAGTATAAAGCAAACCGGCAGCAAGGCCGCCGACGTATGAAGAGCTGAAATTGCCGGTACCGGCAAAAAGTGTATTGTGGCTGGCATCCAGAGGGCTAAACACCAGTGAGCCTATAGAGAGGGACAAGAACTCATCAGTCAAAGGCGTCCACACCACTGCCTCAGGGGCATCTATCACGTCTATTGTCCCATCGCCATCATTGTCTATCCCGTCAACAGTGCCATTTCCGTCATTATCCACGCCGTCAAAGGGCATAGTAGCGTTGATGGTCTTCCAGATTCCACCGTTAACCGTGCCCACATAAATTATGTCGGCGTTTGTAGGATGGGCGGCAATGGCCTGGATGGCGCCTACCGGCGGGCTCCAAATCGAGCCGTCGTCAATCGAACCCGGACCTTCCTCGCCCCAGGCGGGAATGGTATTGCGGTAAATCACCCTGCCGGAAAAGGCCAACGTATTCACTGTGCTGGTGTTGGCCCCGCCGGTAAGCTCAGCCCTCTCAATACCGGTAAGCGCAATCGATTCAATCGTTACGGATTCATAGGATGTGTTGAGACTACTATCGGTGAGAGTGAAATTGGCGTCCCGCTTCACGACGAGTGTATCCGTCCCGTTACCGCCAATAATTGTCAATGTCGCGCCGGACAAGATGAAATCGATATCGAGCCGTTCATCAAGGGTAATAGTGTCGTTACCGTCACCGGCGTCTATCGTTAGCGAACTGCTCGGGTTATTAAATGTAATACTCTCGAATGTGCCGTTGACGCTCTCGATGACCATCTTCCCGACATCTTCATGATTTCTAAGCCGGATCTGGTCGTCCCCATTTACCGCACCCGTAGTGCTGGTAAAAATGCGGTTAGCTGCATCGTTGTTGTCGTTGATGGGCTCCATGCCCGAGTAGGAAATGGTCTTGCCGTCGAGGTCGATACTGCCGGAGTCGGGACCTGTGGCGGTGTAGATAACCGTAACATAAAGCCCGCCTTCGATAACAAGGCTGTCGAAACCGCCTGCGCCACCCTCAATCAGCCCCGTGATGCTGCCGGCATCACCAATTACGAAGGTGTCCGTATTGTTGGCACCGCCTGTAAGATTCTCTATATTAACAAAGACTTGGCCGTTCAGAGTCCCCTCATTCACCCCCGTGATGTTCCAGGTATTGGGAATATCCCGACCTGTCAGAGTGTCGTTTCCGGCTTGGCCGTCTATAATTAAGGAAGCAGCAAAGCCGTTGTCAGGGGTATCCAGTATTATCGTATCATTACCATCACCCGAATAGACTGTTAGTGAATTGGCCGGGTTAAGAAAGGTAATGCTCTCGAATCCCCCCGTGCCGTTGCTGTCGATTGTGGAGTAGCCATTGTTCGGGTCACCATCATCACCTATACGAATTTGTTGGTCAATACCACTTGTAGTGATGGTAAAAACCCGGTCGTCCACAGTGTTGTTATCTGTGATGGGCTCAAGACCGGTGTAGTGAACAATCGTACCGTCAAGCACGATTGTGCCGGCGTCGGGTCCGCTGGCGCCGTAGCTTGCGTCGGAAAAGCTGCCGCCTTGAATCACTAAGCTGTCAAAACCACCATCTCCGCCGTGGAAAGTAATCGACACTGGGATTGTTCCACCCTCAAAATCTATCGTCAGGGTGTCATCCTCGCCAGCCAAGCCCGTAATAACAACCTCACTGGTGCTGACAAGCAACTGCTCGGCCTGCACTGTGCCGTTATCATCAATGACCTGCAAAATCTCAATACCATCAACGCTATTGAGACGCAAGGTTACCTCATTCAAGCTTGAGGGTATATTGAAGATAAATGGTCCTGCCGCAGCTTCAAAAACGTCGCTCACGGCCAACGCCGGCGGCGGATTGGGCGCAAGAAGCATTTCAGTCAGTTGTTCTGTCGAGGAGTTATCATTACCAAAAGCCACCTCATCAGAAGACAAGTCTTCTGATGCGATTGTCAAATTTGAAGGAAAAACGTTGATCTCGCAAGCAAGTAGACCATATTCCGGACCAAAGACCCCCACCTCGTCAGACGGATTTACCGTCATCGTTTCGGCGTTATCACCCTGCGTATCAGTTCCGGGAGCAAAATCATCGTTTAAAGACTCAACAGAACTCCCCTCAGAATCGCTGGAATCCAGCTCTATCTGAATGACCGGTTCGGGCAGGGCATTGATATCCTCGCAAAGCTCTATCTCAAGAGGCTGAATAAGCTCTTTATTGTCGGTTTCATCAGCTTGCGGTTCGCTTGTCTCCACCACAATGACGGGTGGTTGGTAGAGTTCATTTTGATAGGAATTTAAGGTTAGTTCATCGTCTACGCCGACTATGGCTGAAAGAAGCAGCCGCGGTTCTAACCGCTCCACGGAGAAATTGATTTGGGTCGGCACAGCTTTGCCTTGTTTGTAGAGGGATTTCCCACTTCGATTATTGCGCCTTAACAAGGGAAAAAATGTCGGTGATGCCATAACGTTATTCCAAACTGGGCTCACAATAAATCAAGCGGCGGAACCATCCTCAATCCCTCCCCATTCTTCTCGCAACACACCAGAACACCATCACGAAACCAAACTTTCTTTATACTATATACCCACCAAATGTGTCAAGTAGAAAATCCTGAGATTTTGTAGAGATTCTTGCATTCGACCAAAAAAACTGCCGCAGAGTTTCCAGGTCGCCTGCCTAAAAACTTCTTTAGTCCTTTACATAAAGGCACTTATGGTAATATGAGGAAGTGTGTAATCTAAACCGACTTTTTTCAAGAGCCAAATTTAGGCGCAAAAATTATCGCTGCGTCTCACACCGGCAAAGAGTTTTTTATACGCCTCAATCACACATTCGGGAACACTTACAATAATTCAAAACTTTTTTTCGATTATTTACTTGCAATTTCACTTAACTATTGCTATAATAAAAGTTTATTAAAGCAGTAAAGAGGAGGATTTGATTCAAGAATTTCACGCTGAGATATCGTTGGTATGATAGTCCGTTCGAGATTAAAATAAATATAGATAGAAGAAAAGTTTACTGAGTAATATTTGAGAGGATTTGATTAGATGATTGCTAATAAGAGTTTTTGGTGTTCTTTGATTATCTGTATTGTATCGCTGGCTATAGCGGCGCATGCAGGTGAAGATACTGGGATTGCAGCAATTACCATCCCAAGTGCAGATGTAACTCTGTCCTTTGTCCAGCCAGGTCGTATCGCTAAAGTACACGTCAAAGAGGGAAATAATGTAAAAGCGGGGGAACTACTCGTGCAGCAGGATGATGCCGCTAACCAGGCTCAACTGATTCAGATAAAGGCACAGAGCGAAGACACAACACAAATAGAGGCGGCCCAGGCAAGTCTTGACCAAAAAAGGGTTGACCTCAAAAAGATTGAGTGGGTGGCCGAACGTGGTTCGGCCACAGAATTGGAAGTCGAACACGCACAGTTAGACGTAAAGATATCTGAGCTGTCGTTGAAAGTTGCCCAGTTTGAACATGAGCAGAATAAAAGGAAATACAAAGAGGCACAAATCCGTGTTGACAATATGAGCCTGAAAAACCCAATCGATGGAACAGTCGAGAAAGTTGAAGTCGAGGTTGGCGAATCCGTTAAAGGTCTGGATGATGTAATTCGCGTTGTCAGAACCGACCCACTCTGGATTGATGTTCCTGTGCCATTAGCAAAGGGTAAAACGCTCAAACTTGGACAAAGCACAAAAGTTAAGTTTCCGGACGCCGAACAGAGGCCTGTGGAAGGAAAGGTCATTTACATCTCAACGGTCGCCGATGCAGCCAGTGCCACATTGAGAACACGTATAGAAGTTCCCAACAAATTAAAGCGGCCGGCGGGTGAGCATATCCGTGTTGTATTTTCGGCTTTGGGAAAACAGTATGACGGCCAAAAATGAAAATTGGAGGAGAATATAATTGAACGCAAAAAAATCAACAAACAAGAATTGTATCACTTTCACTATGGTCAATCACATTAGTCTTAAAATTCTGTTGGCCCTTGTTTTATTGTTCCAAATATCCGGCTGCCTTTCCGACGAGACAGCCGACCAGGCTATTATTGATGCCTACCAGAAAGCTGTTGTTGAAAAAGGCCCCCAGCGGCGTCTCGGCCGGATGGGGCTGGACTTTCTTAGACCAGCTTCTGAGCCTAATATACCTGCCCTCGAAATAACTAAGGACGAAGCCAGCGGGAAAAACATCGTTAATCTTACACTCGAAGATGCCGTGGTACGGGCATTGGCAAGTAGTCCGGAAATTAGTGTCGTTAGTTTTGACCCGGCCATCGCCAGAGAAGATATAACCAAAGCAGTTTCCGTGTTTGACGTTACGACTTTCGGAAGACTAAATAGTGAAAAAAACGACAATCCAACCGACAGTGTCTTCCAAGCCGGTCAATCTACTTCGCGTTTATGGGAGGCGGGTATCAAACAAAGAGGTGTCACGGGCGCAGAGTGGTCTCTTTCTTATGCCCTGACACGCAACTGGGATGATTTGGCTTACAGGGACCTTCCCACCAGATATGAGCCTATGCTGTCTTTTCAAATAAAACAGCCCTTGTTACGCGATGCATGGCAGGAACTGAATCTCGCCGGAGTAAACATATCCAAATTAAATTACAAGATTGCTCTTGCCGGTTTCCGCCAGAAAACTGAAGATGTTGCCACTGAGGTCATCTCTTTGTACTGGATTCTTCTGCAGGCCCGGCGTGACCTCGAAACACAGCAGCGCCTGCTGGATAAGACCCTTGAGACCTTTAGAAAAGTAGAAGACCGCAGGGACATCGACGCTACTACCGTACAAATCAAGCAGGCCGAAAGCGCTGTAAAGACACGCCAGGCGATGTTGTTTCAAGCAGAAAAAAGAGTTGGCGACGTACAGGATGCGTTGGTTAGATTGCTCTCCGACCACCAGTTGAATTTACTTGACGACTTTGAAATCGTCCCTGTTACAACACCCAGCAAGACGCCTACAAAAATCGAACAGGCCGAAGTATTAAAGTTGGCGATGGCAAACAACGCCCGAATTCAACAAGCGCAAATCGGGGTTGAAGTTGCGCAGATCAATGTCGATGTTGCAGAAAGGCAAAAAATGCCGCGGTTGGACCTGGTTGCTTCTGCAAGAATACAGGGCCTGTCCAGCACACAGGGCGATGCACATGACATGCTTAATAAAGCTGACTATACCAGTTGTGCGATAGGCATAACTTTTGAATTTCCACCCGGCAACCGCCAGCGCAAGGCCGAGTTTCGACGAAGAAAATTTGAGCGGTCAAAAGCTGTTTCCATTTTACAGAACGTTTCAGACCAGACGGCAACACAGGCAAAAGAAAGAATCAGGCTGGCCGGAACGGCCTACAAAGAGGTACAGGTCCAAAAGGAAGCCGCAGAGGCTGCCGGTATCCACTTACAGGCGCTAGAAGACAGCGAGACAATAAGGGAGAAATTGACACCTGAGTTTCTCCTCGTCAAACTACAGGCACAGGAGACCGTAGCAAGTGCTCAACGGGCTGAAATAAAGGCTATTGTTGACTATAACATTGCACAGACAAGATTGGCTCAAACTACAGGAACAGTCCTGGACTTGCGTTATGTGCAAACGGCACTACCAACAACCTCGGACAGCAACGACAAAGCCAACCACAAAAGTGATACACCACCGGCAGAATCAAATGTTGTAGCTAAAGACAAGTAGGACTCTTCTACTCCGCTCCGGTAAAACCAAGCTGTTCGTCAAGCCAATGGTCGGTTCTCAAAACTGATTTACGCTGACGGAGAGCTAATCTTTCTGCACGACTTTGGGCAAGGCGAAATACACTACGCACAAAAGCCGAAGACATATATTCCTTAGCATTACCATATCTTTTCTTCAGACCGGCAGCTATGGTCTTGGCATACCGGGATACAACCTCATCTTCCAGGCTGAATATACCTTGAGCGCTTCCAGGGTCACCCTGCCGAGCTCCTCGACCGAACAATTGGCGGTCTATCCTCGCCGATTCGTTGGGTTCAGCGGCAATAACATGCAGCCCTCCCAATCCCGTCACCCGGCGTCCAAGCTTGATGTCGGTACCTCGCCCGGCCATGTTCGTTGCCACGGTAATCTTTCCCCGTTGACCTGCCTCGGCAACGATTTGGGCCTCCTGCCGATGATAAACAGCATTGAGTACCTGATGTTCCAGGTTTTCGCTTTTAAGAAGCTCACTAACATGCTCGCTGGCTCGGACAGTTCGCGTTCCAACAAGAATTGGTCGCCCAATCTCATGAATGTCGCGAATCTCATCGACAATTCTTGTCCATTTGGCTGATTCTGTAGGCAATACTATGGTTGGAAATTTTTTCCTTATGCACGGACGGTTCGTTGGAATTGTTACTACAGGCATGTGATAAATTTGCCAAAACTCAGCGCTGGCCTCGGATGCCGTCCCCGTCATGCCGGACAGCTTACGATATATTCGAAAGAATCGTTGAAAGCTTATCCGAGCATACGTAGCTTTAGGCGCGTTAATCTCAACATCCTCCTTGGCCTCGATAGCCTGGTGCAGGCCGTCACGCCATGTGCGGTCCGGCATCATACGCCCGGTGAACTCATCAACAATGACAATTTTGTCGTCCTCAATTACATAATGTTTACCAAGCAGATATAATTCTTTTGCAGTCAAAGCTTGATTTATCATTTCCAGGCGACGGCGTGTCCCTTTCCAAACTCCGCCGAGACCGTCGGTAAGTTCTGTCAAACGACTGCTGCCTTGATCCGTTAATTCAACTTCCCTGTATCGAGGATTAACTCGGTAGTCAGCTTCCGGTTGCAACTGGCCCGCAATATCAGCCGCCTGGTGAAAAGACTCAACCTGTTCCGGATTGGGTGCCTGGCCCGAAATAATAAGCGGCGTAACCGCCTCATCAACAAGAATTGAGTCAGCTTCATCTACAATAGCGTAATGCAAACCCCGCTGGACCAGCCTGTCCGTTGCCTGTCCGCCGCTCGTAGCCATCTTGGCGAGCAGCGTTGAGCACAATCCCCTCAACCGGCCTAATACAAGCCTGTCCCGGAGAAAATCTGCTGCCACCTCTTTGTTCGTGCAATAGGTTATATCAGCCAGGTAGGCTGCTCTGCGCTCAGCTGGAGGTGTTTGCTGTTCTATGTGGGCAACCGTCAGGCCGCAAAAATCATAAATCCTACCCATCCATTCTGCATCACGCCCGGCCAGATAGTCATTGACTGTAATAACATGACAACCTCGTCCCCGCCAACCTGCCACCGTTACCGGCATCGTAGCTGTAAGCGTTTTGCCCTCACCAGTAGCCATCTCTGTAATACATCCGTCCTCAAGCGCCAAAGCGCCGGCAACCTGAACTAAAAACGGTCTTTCACCTATCTGCCGGTATGCCACTTCTCGAACTAATGCAAAAGCGCGCTCAAGGTCTGAAGAATTATCGCGGTTGCAGCGAAAAATCTCGCGCAGCTCACGGCTTCTCTGACGAAGCTTCGCGTTCGCCATTTCGGAAAAATGCTTTTCCAACGCCAATATTTTTTCGGCTTGTCGAAGAAACCTTCGTCGTCGCGGCACAAATCTGCCGACCAAACCAATACCGGCGTCCGACACCGCATCAAGGCCCTTTGCCAAAGGCTTGCCCGATATTCGCTGCTCAAACATCCGCCAGGTTGCGCTTGGTATCGCTGCCATCTCAAATATGGAACCTCCGCTGGAACAACTGTCTTAGAAACAGCCACCATTGAACCGCTAATGGCTTGGGCCGCAATTGAATTCTTGCCACTACACGTTGGCCGGTGAGCAAACGAACCGAGCTATCAGGGTCAGGTCTGATTCGAATCTCAAAAAACTTCTCTGCGGTCCTTATGCCGCGAGGGTCTTGTGAAAGCGTAGCCATGGAGCCGCCGACCGCATAGCCAAGTGCCTCAGATGGCAGCACCTCCAGGCCAGCAGGGAAAATCTTTTCTATCTCTCCTGTGAGCATCACATCAGGCTGTTTTTTCACTCGAATCTCAAGGTGCTTGAAAGCCTGCTCTACTAACATCGCAGCAAGTGCCTGGCCGGCGGTAGCACGGATAAGCACATTATCCAGGTTCGCAACAAAGCCAATTTGTTGTCCGCGGCGCAGATACATACCTCTGACTTTTTCAATATCCGGAGAAACCCATGTACCTGTCAGCGTCGGTTGCAGATGCAGTGAGGAAAGCTCAAAATCGACCCTTGCTATTTTCTCCTCCAACGCCTCTATCTGTTCGGACAAAATTTGCGCTGCGGCTATCTCACGCGTTTCAGCAATACGTCGTCGAGTCTGGAGGACGCGAAGTTCAGCAAGTAAGCTCTTCTTCTCAGCGTCCAGCTCAGGATTAACAGCTTCGATAAGAGAATTACCATCCGGAGAGACGATTTGGCCTGAAGGTAAAAAATCAGAAACAAAGCCGTCACTTTCAACATGGACAATAGCTAAATCAACCGGCTCAACAATCCCTTCGACCCGACAATAGTCGGGTACTCGAAGAATTCCCGTGCAAGCCGCTATCAAAGCCAGACTTCCTAATGTTGAGCCAACAGCCCGCCCGCGAACCCTGGCTAATTCCCCGCTGGTCGCTAAGTAGCGGATAAACTTGCCTAATGGAACCAAGACCCACGCAATTATTGCTGAAGTTGCAAAAAAAGGCACAAGGATGAACAGCTCTTCCGGCAATCTGTCATTTAGAAACAGTAAAATTCGGATACAGATAAATACACGATATGCCGTTGAAGCGATGCCATAGAATACAAACCAGACCTTCTCACCCCAACTGTGTGCAGGATTACGTACGCCCCTGACCTTCCAGCAGTACTTTTTGATGAGATAGTAAATATAAGATTTAGACCGTTGGCTCAGATTTGGTATCTCCACCAGGTCCGAAAGAACATAATAGGCATCAAACCTGAGAAGTGGGTTCCCGTTAAAAAGAAGCGTTGAGATACTCGCCACAAATATGATGTTATACGCAATTATATGCAGCGTTCCCGTGGACGTATTTGCCCAGACAATCGTTGCAATGGCCGCAGCAAAAAGCTCAACCATAACACCGGACATGCCGACAATCGCCCGGTGCCATTTCTTGCGGAACGCCCATGCACTGGATGCATCAACATAGGGCAGCGGCACAAAAACCAGAAACATAACACCCATAACATGTACCTGGCCGCCACTGCCGTTAAGCCTGCCGAATTTCTTACACACAAAAGCATGACCAAACTCATGAAAAACCTTGATTAATACCATACTCAAATACAACAGTACCAGGTTGCCCGGCGCCAGAACGTCAGAGCTCTGATAAACCAATTCCCTTATATTGCTGATAACAAAGTACAAGCCCGCTGATATTACTATCAGCCACAACATCAAGCCAATCAAACTGAAGAACCGTCCGAATATACCCACCCATCGGTCAAGAAAATGGTCCGGGTCCAGCAGTGGAATCCGAATAAACAGCAGGTTTGTAAAAAAACCCTGAATTTCACGTCTGATTCGTATCCGGTATCTGTTGAATAAACTTTCAGTATCAGGGGCCATCTCTGCATATAAGAGGTTTGAGGAGTATAGTTGTCCAAGGAGCTGTATGACCTCGCCCTGGGTAGGCGCTCTGTCTCCAAGCTGCTCACTACAAGTGTGCCAAACGTCAGCCACGGTCCGTCGTCCATCAAGCATGGCTATGAAGTGATAAGCATCGGTACTCATTCGAGAGAATTTGTTGTTGGCTGGATTCTCCAGGACGTACCACATCTGCCCTCGAAAATGCTGTCTATAAACCTGTACACTTGCCAGCAATCTCGGCCGTAACTGGGCAACTCGATACCAGGCCTCATGAAAAGTAGGACGCTCAACAACCATACTTTTTCCTAAAACTTAAAGCCACAATTTCATTCGTATCCAGTTAACAATCTTGCGGGTCCAAATCCAGACATAGCGACGTTTACCGACGGACACCTTGGCTATGCCCTCCATACCGGGACGCATCCAGGAATACGTTTGAACCAGGTGAACGCGGACCTTAAAGACATTACGTTGGTTTACCACCTCAGCCATTGGGTTAATCCGCTCTACTACGAACTTTATCCGTTGTCCGGGGTAAGAGGCCGTAGCCAGATATCCTTCCTGGTCGACCTTAATATCATAAATCTCATCTTCGGGAACCATAAGCTCAGCACGCAAAGACTCAAGAGGGCAAACCTCAAAGAGCACATCGCCTGTTTTTGCAGGTGCGCCGATTTGGCGCTTCAGGTCACCTTTGACAACGATGCCGCTTATTGGGGATACAAGGCTTGCCCGGCCAATCAGGTAGTTCAGTAAATCAATTTGGGCCTGTGCTTTCTCAGCATTAGCTTGAGCAATCTGGGCTTGCGCAGTCTCATTATCGCGCATCGCGGCAGAAGCCTGCTTGAGATAACCGGCCTTTTCAGCCTTTGCCGCCGCCAAATTGAGGCGTAGCTCGGCAGTATCGAGGCCGGCAAGTACCGAACTGCCGCCTTCAACCATTTCTCCAACTTCCACTTCCACGTTTTTGATGTATCCGTCGAAAGGTGCCGGAACCACCTGTTGATAGGTTGCCTCCAGAACGAACGGGGCCTCAGGTCGGAATTGGCCCTTGGCAAATATCAGAAATAGTATTGCCCCAAAGCAGAGGATTGCCACAACTTTTGCCCACGTATGTTTTGGGCCTAACAGTCCGGCCATGAGATTACGAGTCTTGTCGGCGATTGTCGCACCTATCCAGCGGTCAGACTCATAAAGGTTTGCCAGCCTGGCGGTGCATAGTTCACACGTCAATCGAACAGTCTCGATTTCATCAAGGCTGAAGGCTTTATCTGCCGGACGCTCCAGAGTCAGGACCCCAATAACCTCGTCATTTCGGCGTAAAGGCAGGCTCAAAACAGCCAAAGGGCCGTATCGTTTGGATAGTTCGTCTGTTGCTCGACTGATGTAGGTAGACTCTTTAGGAGCTGGACTGAGAATTTCAATGTCCTGGTCTAAACACTCCTCCATTGCCGATTCAATATCTTGAATTAATTTCATCTTTTTACTGAAATCTTCGGTGTGGCTCATCGCTTTGAGTTGAACATATCGTTTTTTAAGAAAACCTATGCTCGCCCGTTCACATTGCCACTCGGATGCCACTTCGTTGCACAAAGCCATAGCCGCACCGGCAAACTTGTCCTCCCTGTTGACGGCTGACAGTATTTCCATTGTCTGTTGTAGCCGCTTAAAACCTCCCTGCCGGGCCTCTTGACCAGGCCTCGTCCCTATATAGTTTGACATGGCTGTCGCCATTTGCAGTCTCTCTGAACTTGCCTCAACGACGGCCCTATCATCCGTTCCAATCATAAAAGCTGCAACAGCTTCCCCGATATCAACCATTCTTACTGGAATCATTACAAGATAGTGCCGGACGGAGGGTCTAACTGATGTCTGCTTCAATTGTCTCACGGCAACGGTGCCTCCGGCCTGAACCTCTTGAGCAAATTCGGCTGATTGGACCAGCCAGGCGGGCGTAGTTGCTCCCTTTTCAAATTGCGGATATACAGCAAGGACATCAACACGCCCCTCCCCGCTGCCGGACAAAAGTGCTCCGGCATCGGCCTGCCCCAAAAAACACTGAATTGAAAGCAGATTCGCCCAGAATTGGGCAGGACTTTCAGCAGACCGACCGAGCTGTTCTATCAGCTCAGAGGCGGTCAAACCATTAGGACCCCCAAATTGCTTGTCCCGTTTATGATTCATAATATTTCCCACCATATCTGACCGGAATCCCGCTCAGCTCCATCAAGGTTAAACTCACCCCAATTCGCACTCAGCCCGACGAATAATCTGAAAAGGGGATTCGGATATATCGACCAAAAAGTACGAAAACAATTATAGCAAACCCACATCCTTTTTGCACTCCCTTTTTGGCTTTTCAACCGGGCGACTCGCTGTAAGCAGTACCGCACCTACTTTGATATTAGTTCGGTTGGGGTCGCTCAAAGTAGGTGCGGTATATAATCTGTTTAAGAGCCACAGGCTGGCGTTCAAGACAAAAGCGAAGCTCTCCCGGAGTATGTTCTTGCTTATTCTTTCTTCGCAGACTGATTTGTTGTTAGATGAAGCTAAAAATAAGTTGAAAAATTGGTATGAATTTGGTAGTATATTGAAGTCGGATGTCTCAGTATGATTGCTAAATCATATATTTGGGGAATTCCGGCTAATATGGATGGACGGCTTTTTAGGCTTCCCAAGCGGTATCTATGGCTTAAAAAGGGCAAGTGTAGGCCCAGAAGAATCTTTTGTACCTGAAAAGAGGAGTTGAAATGAATCGCTTATTTATTTTGTCTGTTTCAATGGTCTTAATTGTAAATTCCGCATTTGCCCAAAGTGAAGCGAGGCTATTGCGCTTTCCGGCAATTCATGAGGACCAGATTGTCTTCACTTACGCGGGAGACATCTATAGTGTTCGGTCAATCGGCGGTGTGGCCCGTAAGCTAACAAACCACGAAGGCTTTGAAATGTTTGCTC
Organism: Planctomycetota bacterium; assembly: GCA_013349615.1. Classification (GTDB taxonomy): domain Bacteria; phylum Planctomycetota; class Phycisphaerae; order Sedimentisphaerales; family Anaerobacaceae; genus CS2-K091. Next base: position 54,445 of record DUZJ01000013.1, read on the forward strand.
GTTTTTCTCCGGACGGCAAACATCTCGCTTTCACAGGTCAATATGATGGTAATACGGAGGTTTATCTAATGCCGGCCGGAGGCGGTGTGCCTCAACGTTTGACCTACACAGCGACGCTTGGGCGCGATGACGTGTCCGATAGAATGGGCCCCAATAATATTGTGATGGCCTGGAAAAAAGACGGTAAACATATCATATTCCGCTCACGGATGCGTTCATTTAATCCCTTTAATGGACAACTCTATGCCGTTTCCAAATCAGGCGGCCTTGCCGATGAGCTGCCCCTTCCTCGCGGCGGCTTTTGTTCCTTCTCGCCGGATGATAAGAAATTAGCATACAATCGGATATTTCGTGAGTTCCGCACATGGAAACGCTATCGCGGCGGTATGGCCGATGACATCTGGATTTATGATTTCGAAACGAAAAGAATTGATAATATTACCAATAACCCCGCTCAGGATATTATCCCTATGTGGAAGTCAGATAAAATCTTTTTCCTCTCCGACCGGGATGAAAATAAACGCATGAACCTTTTCGTTTATGACCTCAATTCAAAGCAAACCAAGAAAATAA
>DUZJ01000014.1 GCA_013349615.1 Planctomycetota bacterium
TATCAATGGTCAAGTGGTCCAGGAGGAATATAAGACTGACTACACTGACCTAAGCCGAAACAAGAAGTGGACGATGCAACACAAACGACTCTTAGGGATTGGTTCATATAGCGGTTTTATAAATATCGTCCTTGAAGCCAAGGTCCGTGAAATCACTGGTCATGGGAGAATACTTCAGAGGAAGGCCAGAAGGCACTAAAAGAAAGAATTAAATACGTCGAGAAACACAAATCTTGACCCCAAGCACGCCCAGCCGAAGACCGGGGGAAATACACTTGACCCCCAGCCGAGTAATTCTGACCCATAGAAGTAATTCTGACCCCCAGAAGTAATTCTGACCCCCTGCGGAGCAGGGGGCTAACCGATTCGGAGGCGACAAAAGACGTCGCGTTTTTTTACATAAGCGTCAAAACGGTTTACATGATATAATTGAGTATTTCTACCGCTGTTTTAGATGATATGTGAGAAGGTATGAATGAAACAAAGATGCTCTTGAACGCATACTATGAAGCCCTGCACGACCGGGTCCAAGCTGACAAAGAGCTTCTGACGACAAAAATAGAAAAGCTGCTGCACGCCGAGCTCGCAAACCGTGGATTCGGCAACTTCGACCAAGAAAAATACGACGCATACAGGGACGCGTGCCTGGCTTTTGTCGATGAACGGGCGGAAATGTACAATCCAATCGGCATTCAATACACCTACGATAGGGCCGGAAGAGGGCAGGCCTTTGAATTGGAACTGCAGCTTAACTTCTACGACAGCCGCGGGGAATTCGAGGCCCTGGTAAAAGCCGTACAGAGCAAAACAGAATCGCGTATGGCCGAGCAGGGATTGCAACAATTGGCCGATGAACTCATCGAAGACGTCGGCGCCTTCCCGGACAAAAGCATAATTTTAGCTTATGAAGCCGAGCCGGCACTCGGCAAGCTGCCGGACTACATCGTGGCACGGTCAATCGAAGAAATCATCATATCAAAATAAGTACCGCTCCATACCAATTATAATTAAATGTTGCGCTCTTCATAACCGGCAATAAGCCATCCCCAAGCTGCGCTTGAGGCTGCCACCCATATATGCCAAATGCGCAAATCGCAATAAATTAAAGCAATTGGTATCACGTGCACAATGTTCAAAAACCACCTGTTGATTATAAAAGGCTAATCCGTTATCATTAGAAGCTGATTTTACACACGATTTTATATTAGCCGTTTACTGGGAAGGCACGCAGGTCTGCCCCTACGTACCTATGAAGATTGTGATTAAGACCATTTTAATTTTAGTAATTGTCATCATTGCCGGACTGTGCTTAGTCTTGGCGGCGATGATAATTAACCGGCCTGAACCCGGCGACAAGGAAACTCTAACAGAGCTCACCGAGCCGCAGGTCGCGGGCCAGGCCCAAAGTAGTTGGCAGATGTTTCGCGGCGGACAAAGCCTTCTCGGTACGGCAGCAGGCACTCTTGCGGATTCGCCGCAGCTTGCCTGGAAATTCAAAACCGGCGGTGAAATCAAATCTTCGCCGGCCATCGATGAAGGCCTTGTTTTCATCGGCTCCGCGGACGCAAATGTGTACGCAATTGATTTAGCAAAGGGAGACAAGGTCTGGGCATATCCGACAGGCGACGCCGTCGAAGCGACGCCTTGTGTCGTTGACGGCTGCGTTTTCGTCGGCTCATCAGACAATTTCCTGTATGCCCTCAACGCAAAAACCGGCGAGCTTAAGTGGAAATATGAAACGGATGGACAGATACTCGGAGCCGCCAATTGGACCCGTGCACCGGATGGCCGGAGCGTCTGGATACTGGCGGGCAGCTACGATAATAAATTGCATTGCGTGGATTCAGCGAACGGGCAGGTAATGTGGACATACGAGACAGATAGCTATATAAATGGGTCACCCGCAGTTGGCGAGGGTATTGTCGCTTTTGGCGGCTGCGATGCAATGATTCATATTGTGTCCCTGACTGACGGCAGTAAGATTAATCATATCGATACCGGCTCATTCGTCGCCGCTTCTCCTGCAATTTACGAAGGGCGAGTTTATGCGGGTAATTATGACGGTGTATTCATCAGCGCCGATATCGCATCCGGCAAAATCGCGTGGAAATATACCGGCTCAGATTCCCCGTATTTCTCCTCGCCGGCAGTCAACCGGAACGTTGTCGTATTCGGTGGACGCGACAACCGGCTTCACTGCGTCGGCCGCGATGATGGAAAGCCGGTCTGGACATTTAAGAGTCTCGGTGAAGTTGACAGCTCACCGGTCATTTGCGGCGATAAGGTCGTTGTCGGCTCCCAAGATGGCCGGCTCTATATGCTAAGGCTTTCCGATGGCAGCAAAGTATGGTCGTATGAAATCGGCCAGGCTGTTTCTTCGTCGCCGGCTGTCGCTGATGGAATGGTTATAGTCGGCAGCGATGATGGTTATCTATATGCGTTTTCCGCCAAGCCATAAAGGACAACGATGCTCGAACTTATTAACGTGGCAAAAAGTTATGAGTCGCCGGGTGACACCGTCGGCCTCTGTGTCTTGAAGGACATAACGTTAAAGGTAGAGAAAGGGCGGTCCGTGGCCATAGTCGGGCCCTCGGGCAGCGGCAAGAGCACACTACTTAATATCATCGGCACACTCGACCGTCCCTCTGGAGGCCGAGTCTTGTTTGACGGTAAGGATCTGGCCAAACTGGCAGATTCCGAACTTGCGAGAATCCGCAACAGGGAAATCGGTTTCGTTTTTCAACTGCATCACCTTTTGCCTCAGTGTACCGTCCTCGAAAATGTTTTAGTACCAACGCTTGCGGACAAAAAGCACCTTTCGCCTAAAGAGAGTGAGGAAAGGGCGATTAATCTGCTTCAGCGTGTCGGTCTTAAAGACCACTTGCTCCATCGACCAGGCGAGCTTTCCGGCGGACAACGCCAGCGTGTAGCCGTGGTCAGGGCCTTGATTAACAGGCCAAGGCTTCTGCTTGCCGATGAACCAACAGGCTCACTGGATGAGCGTGCTTCACAAAACATAGCGGAACTGCTCGTTGAGTTAAACCGCAGTGAACAGGTTACATTGATTCTCGCGACGCATTCAATGAAACTGGCCGAGAATATGGGCCGAGTCCTGGAGTTGAACAATGGAGGCCTGGCAGAGAAGGGCAAGCATTAAATGAGATTGTTGGAACTTGCTAAAAAAAGTCTCGTCTTTTATTGGAGGACCAACCTCGGAGTCCTGTTAGCTGTTATGATCGGCACCGCCATTTTGACAGGCGCCCTGGTTGTCGGCGATTCGGTGCGTCACAGTCTGGCGATGATGCTGACCGCCCGGCTTGGCAGGACGCAGCTCGCTCTTGTTGCAGACAACCGGTTCTTCAGCGCCGGACTGGCAGACAAACTGGCACAAGAACTAAACACAATCGCTGCCCCTGTACTGCATCTGCGGGGTATTGTTGCAAACAGTGACGGCACAAAACGCGCAAATAAAATTGAGGTGCTCGGCGTTGACGACCACTTTTTTAGTGTCGGTGCAGACAGGAATCCTTTTGGCGATGATTTCAGTGAAGGAATTGTCCTCAACGAACCCTTGGCTGCCAGACTCGCAGTTGCAGCAGGCGATGAGGTCGTACTGCGAATTGAACAACCGTCTCTTATGTCGCGCGACATTCCCATTACACCGGATTCGGATTTGTCCATCGCCTTCCGCTTTGTCGTAAAAGGAATTGCAGGCGGGGCCGAGTTTGGCCGTTTCAGTCTCAAGGCGAATCAAATTCCCCCATTGAATGCGTATGTCCCGATGCAATGGCTGCAGGAAAAACTCGACCGCACCGCACAAGCCAACATCCTGTTAGCCGCCGGGGACACAAACGAAAGTATAACGGTTGAAAGAGCAAATGAAGCTATCAAGAAATGCTGGCAGCCTGCCGACGCCGGCCTTGAACTCCGCTCGCTGGACCGGCAGGGTGGCAGCCTCGAAGCCGGAGGCTTTGGGGATGGATGGCTCGAGCTCCGCAGCAGGCGGATATTCATTGACGAGTCTTTAGCTGAGGCGGCAATCAACGCAGCAGATAATGCCGTGGGAATCCTGACCTATTTTGTGAACGAATTGCGCTGTGGTGACAGGTCAGCACCCTATTCGATGGTGACCGCGATGGGACAGTCGGCAGATTCAAACAGTTTTATTGCAATGGACATCCAGGATGACGAAATCATTATCAACCAGTGGCTTGCCGAGGATATTGGTGCTGATGTGGATGATTTGCTTGAGCTGACCTATTTCATCGTCAGCCCTATGAGGAAACTCGAGCAGCAAAAAAGCACCTTCAGGATTCGTCGAATCCTGCCTATGGAGGGCCTCGCAATCGACGCTGAATTGATGCCGGATTTCCCCGGCCTGGCGGATGTCGAGAATTGCAGAGATTGGGACACAAGCATCCCGATTGACCTCGATAAGATAAGCAAACGCGACGAGGATTATTGGGACAAGTTCCGCGGCACACCGAAGGCGTTTATTACACTCAAGGCCGGCCAGGCCATGTGGGCGAACAGGTACGGAAACTTAACTGCGGTACGCTACTCGTTGCGCGGCGAGTCTAAGGAAAATATAGCCGACAAAATATTAGGCGCATCCGACCCTGCTTCTGTGGGACTGTACTTCCAACCCGTTCGGGCACGCGGTATAAAAGCGGGGGATGAAGCGACTGACTTCGGCCAGCTTTTCCTGGGCCTCAGCATGTTTCTTATTGCGGCTGCCCTGGTGTTGATGGGCCTTCTTTTTGTATTCGGCGTCGAGAACCGCAGCGAGCAGGTCGGGATGTTGCTGGCCGTAGGATTTGGCCCGAAGCTGGTAAGACGGCTGCTGCTCATCGAAGGCTCTCTATTGGCGGTGCTTGGCGCAATTGCAGGGACAGCAGCGGGCCTGCTTTATACCAGGGCAATGATTTATGGACTTTCTACCGTCTGGCGAGCAGCGGTCAGCGGTTCGGCGATATATTTTCGCGCAAAAACATCTACATTATTTGTGGGTGCGTCAGCAGGAGTAATCATCTGCCTTATCGCAATATGGCTGACTTTACGTAAGCAGGTGTCCCGGCCGGCCCGCGAGCTTCTTGTTGGCGACCTGAAGTGGCAATTTTTCGCAGCGGCACCTGTCTCCAAACGCAGGTTCGGCTTATGGACAGCGGTGATTGCAGCGGTCGCGGCAGTGGTACTGCTTATCCTTATGGCCGCTGCCGAAGGGACCGCTGCCGCCGGCGTATTTTTTGCAGCCGGAGCCTTGCTCCTAATCGCCGGACTTGGGCTGACTCAGTTTTTACTTAGAATGCTGACAGGCAGATGGAGTAAACCTGTTACGTCACTGGCTGGTTTGGGGCTGCGAAATGCAACGAGGCGATGCGGGCGAAGCCTGGCGGTCGTAGGATTGCTTGCGTGTGGCATTTTTCTGGTCGTCGCGGTAGGTGCCAACAAACACGACCCTTTGGCCAACGCCCACAGACGCGATTCGGGTACGGGTGGCTTCGCAATATTCGGCGAATCCACTATCGCTGTTTTGCATGATTTGAACACCAGGACAGGACGAGAGTCGATGGGGCTCGATGATAGCGGGCTTGAAGATATCGAGGTCGTTCAGCTGCGTGTCCATGAGGGTGATGATGCGAGCTGTTTGAATTTGAACCGTGCTCAGACGCCTTCACTATTGGGGGTACAGCCTGAGCAGTTGAAGCGGCGAGGCGCCTTTACTTTCACCAAGACAATCCAGCCCCGCACCAAAAAGGCGACTTCGCAGCGCTCCGTTTTTGGTGCGGGTTGGGACCTGCTTAATGCCGACTACGGCGAGGATGTTGTGCCTGCCATTGGTGATTACGCCACCATTGTTTGGGCACTTGGCAAGTCCGTTGGTGAGACCATCGAGTATAGCGATGAAAAGGGCCGAACGTTTCGGCTGCGCATCGTTGGAATGCTGAAAAAATCAATCCTGCAGGGAAGTTTACTCATTGCTGAAGATGAGTTTGTCAGGCGTTTCCCATCAGAGGATGGCTACAGGATGTTCCTTGTCGATGCTTCCGCAGAAAAAGCCGATAAGGTGACAGGAATACTTTCTGCGGGATTAACAGACTTCGGGCTGGCGCTGACACCGGCAACGACCCGATTAGCGCAGTTTAACGCCGTCGAGAATACATATCTATCGATATTCCAGTTGCTTGGAGGCCTGGGCCTTATTCTCGGAAGCCTCGGCCTTGGCCTGGTCGTCCTGCGCAACGTGCTTGACCGGCGTGGCGAGCTTGCAATGCTGCGGGCCGTGGGGTTTGGCAAAGTCGCACTTAAGCGGATGGTGTTTTATGAACACGGGGCCCTTTGCCTGTGTGGCTTGGCCTGTGGCGTTGTAGCTGCGCTCGTGGCCGTTGGCCCCGCCCTGAGTTCTCCGGCAGCACAAGTACCGTATCTCTCGGAAGGCATGATAATTCTTGCCATAGGAATAAGTGGTGCGGTATGGATATGGCTGGCAACGGCATTTGCCCTTAGCGGCAGTTTACTGGAGGCGTTAAGGAATGAGTAGGTTCAGAAAACAGAAATCAGAAGACAGAAGTCAGGAGTCAGAAGACAGAAATCTGTCTTCCGTCTTCCGTCCCCTGTCTTCTGCCCTTGCGAGGATTATTCCGGTCGCATTAGCCATAGTGGGAGTGGTATCACTATACTTATGGCTTAATCGCGATGCAGCAGCGCAGCTTACACTTCGTCTGCCCATCCCCAGCAACCTCCCGCAGACATCTTCGGACGAGGGAGATGCAGAGGAGATTCGCGGCCAATTGCTCCAGTTCGGCGGCGCAGCAGCCGATTTACCCGGCGCCTGGCCTCGCTTCAGGGGGGCCAACTTCGACGCAGTAAGCAACGACAGAGTCGGCCTTGCACGAAGCTGGAGTCCGGAAGGACCAGCGGTCCTCTGGTCTATCGATGTCGGAGAAGGCTACGCCGGTGCGGCAATTCTGGCTGGCAGGGTGTACGTTTTGGATTATGACCGCCCGCAACAGGCCGATGTTATTCGATGCCTGTCACTTGAAGACGGCAAAGATATCTGGCGATATTCTTATCCCGTCAGGATAAAACGCAATCACGGGATGAGCCGAACAGTGCCGGCAGTGACAGAAAAATACGTCGTGACATTGGGGCCCAAATGCCATGTTACGTGCCTCGATTCTGTAACAGGACAGTTTCGCTGGATGCTCGATTTGGTTAAGGATTTTAAGGCAAAGGTGCCTGACTGGTATGCCGGACAGTGTCCGTTAATCGACGGCGATAAGGCGATAATTGCCGTCGGCGGCGATACGCTGATGATGGCGGTGGATTGTGAGACGGGCGAGATTGTATGGAAAAGCCCCAATCCCCGCGGTTGGGTGATGACGCATTCCTCTGTAATACCGACCGAATTTACAGGCAGACGTATGTATGTTTACTGCGCCAGCGGAGCAGTAGTAGGCGTTTCGGCAGAGGACGGCAGCATTTTGTGGGAAAATACCGAGTGGAAGATTCGTGTTGCAAATGTTACAACACCCGTAGTGGCAGGCGACGGGTTGATTTTTCTGTCGGGCGGATACAATGCCGGCAGTATGATGCTGCAATTAACCCGGGAAAACGGCACGATAAGCGCACAGCCGGTGTTCAGGCTCAAATCGGAGGTGTTTGGCTCGGAGCAGCATGCCCCTATTTTCTATGAGGGCCATATTTATGGAATTCGGCCGGACAAGCAACTGGTCTGTCTTGACTTGAACGGGCGAGTCGTGTGGACCAGCACAAGTACCCATCATTTCGGACCTCGTGGACTCGGTCCTTATATGATTGCTGACGGACTTATATATATTTTGAATGACTCCGGAGTGCTTACTCTGGCGGAAGCGACCCCTACCGGCTACGTACAGCGAGCATCTGCGAAGGTGCTGGAAGGGCCGGAGGCGTGGGGACCTATGGCAATTGCTGGGCGGCGATTGATTGTGCGTGATTTTAACCGGATGATATGTCTCGATGTCAGTCATTAGGGGCAGGCCTGCGTGCCTGCCCAGGGCAACAACATAGGATTGACCGTACTCCGGACAGATTGAAGCCGATGCTTTCTTCTGATACAATGGGTGGCACGGGCTTCCAGCCCGTGAAAACACGGCCAGGATGGCCGTGCCACAAATTGGGCGTACAAATTAAGAAGATATGAAAATGAACGTGCGATTAGCGACAGCTAATACCAAAGTTCTTATTGGCGTTCTCATTGCCGCTGCTGTTATCGTTGCCATTGTTGCTGTTGTACGGCTCGATACAACGGGTAAAAGAGGCAGTGGTCTCGGTAAAGAGTTTGTCTATGACGTTGGAGACCTGGCAAAGATTGACCCTAACCTGATTCTATATAAAGAATCGACCCCGGCAATTGATACCGGGTTTACTAAAACACAGGCCATCGCGGTCGATTCTGAAGGCTCTATCTACGCAGCCGGTGATAAAGCCATTCGCAAATTTGCTGAAAGCGGCAACTTGCTCGGTGAGACCAGGCTTGCGGGTATGCCAAGGTGTTTGACCGTAGCCGGTGACGGCCAGGTTTATGTCGGGTTCAAGGAGCATCTGGAAATTTATGATGCCCAGGGAAAGCGGCTGGCGACATGGCAGAGATTGGGCGATGATGCGGTCCTGACCAGTATCGCTGTTTCAAAAAATGATGTGTTTGTCGCTGATGCGGGCAATCGAATTGTTCACCATTTCGATACAACCGGAAAGTTAATTAACCGCATCGGCGCAAGAGACATGGACAGAAATATCCCGGGTTTTGTGATACCGAGCCCTTATTTCGACCTTGCAGTTGGCCGTGACGGACTACTGCGAGTGTCCGACCCCGGACGGCACCGCATTGAAGCATATACGTTTGATGGCGACCTCGAGTTTTCGTGGGGCGGTTTCTCGGCAGGCATCGAAGGCTTCTGCGGCTGCTGCAATCCGGTAAACTTTGCCATACTTGCCGATGAAAATTTTGTCACCTGCGAAAAGGGCCTGATACGCGTTAAAATTGCAGACCCCGACGGCGCTTTTGTGGGTGTGGTGGCCGGACCGGAACAATTTGTCGAAGGCGGCGCATCGCGTGTTTCCGAATACGGCCCAGGGGCCCAGGCTGGAGCTTTTGATGTGGCGGTGGATACCAGCGGGCGGATTTTCGTGCTGGATACGCACAAGGGCGTGGTCAGAATATTTACCAGGAAAAAGGGAGAATAATGAGCAGTCATTTGGTCCAGGTACAAAGCCGACGACAACTGCTTGCAGCAGCTCTGCGATATGGAACTTTGGGGCTGCTGGGAGCGGCCGGCGGAGCTGCTTTTGCCCGGCGACGAAGATTGTTACGAGAGGGTAAATGTATTAACGACGGAGTTTGCAGAGGCTGTGAGGCCTTCGAAAGATGCAATCTACCTCCAGCTCTATCAGCAAAAGAAGTCTTAACGGAGTTAAATGATGTCGGGAAATAAAAACGATATTGACAGACGCCATTTTCTGAGGAACGGTCTTTGGGGGGCGTGTTTAGCTGGTCTTGGCGCCGCCGCCGGCGCCCTCAGCAGAAAAAGCAGCGCTGAGAATACCGTCTGGCAAATCGACCCTGAAATATGCGTTGCCTGCGGCAACTGCGCGACGTATTGCGTATTGGAAGAATCAGCGGTAAAGTGTGTGCACGCCTACGCTATGTGTGGATACTGTAGAATCTGCTTTGGCTTTTCCGGGCCGGAGCCCTATGATATCAACGAGGCTGCTGAAAATCAACTTTGCCCGACAGGTGCAATAAAACGCACTTTTGTGGAGGACCCCTATTACGAATATACCATCGACGAATCGCTTTGTATGGGCTGCGGCAAATGTGTTAAGGGCTGTAATACCTTTGGAAACGGCTCACTATTTCTTCAGGTGCGCCACGACCGATGTTTGAATTGTAATGAGTGCTCAATTGCCGCTGCTTGTCCTTCGGGCGCCTTTAAGCGTGTTCCCGCAGACGAGCCTTACCTGCTTAAGAGGGTGGACAGCGTTAGAAATAACACGGCTGGTTGTAAACCCCTGCGTTCTCGAAGATTTTCTAACGGGGTGGACATCGCTTAATGATACGCCTGGTTTATATCATAATCGGCACAGCGTTCCTGCTGCTTTCATCTGGTACTGCATCAGGATTTGAACGTTTTCCTCCCCCGGATTTTGAAAGCGGCTATCAGCAGCCCACACCTGCCAACCCTGCTCCTCGCCGGAACATCTACGAATATGTAGATACCGCCGTTCTTTTGGCGGGGCTTAGTTTGTCTTCATATTTGGTTTTGAGAACACGCAGCCGGCGGGCAATATTGGCCCTGTGTGTGTTCTCCTTGTTCTATTTCGGCTTCTGGCGAAAGGGCTGCGTGTGTCCGATAGGAGCCATTCAAAATATCGCATTGTCCATTTTTGACCGCGACTACGCCGTGCCCATTACAGTTATGCTTTTTTTCCTGCTGCCGCTTGTATTTACCCTGTTTTTCGGAAGGACCTTCTGCGCGGCCGTATGTCCCCTTGGGGCCATCCAGGATTTGGTAGTCCTGCGCCCCATCTCAGTTCCGGAATGGCTGGAAGGAGGACTGCGCATGTTTGCCTATGTCTACCTGGCGGCGGCGGTCCTGTTTGCAGCCACCGGCAGCGCTTTTGTTATATGCCGGTATGACCCGTTCATCTCGTTTTTCCATTTGAGCGGAAACTTCCATCTGTTGATACTCGGAGCATGCTTTTTGCTCGTAGGCGTGTTCGTAGGCCGTCCCTATTGCCGGTTTGTGTGTCCCTATGGTGTAATCCTGAGACAGCTTTCGCGTATCTCGAAATGGAAGGTTGCCATTACCCCTGAGGAGTGCATAAAGTGCAGGTTGTGTGAAGATTCCTGTCCTTTTGGCGCTATCAGGGCCCCTACCGCGGACTGGCCGGCGCACGATTATAACAAAAGCAAGAAACGGCTCGCGTTTCTGATTATTCTTTTGCCTGTATTAGTGTTCTCGTCCGGCTGGATTGGGTACGCCCTTAGGCCGGTAACATCCCGTGTGCATGCAACGGTCAGGCTTGCCGACCGCGTATATCTTGAAGAAACCGGCCAGGCAGAAGAAACAACAGACGCCAGCTCAGCGTTTAGAGGAACCGGCAAAGACATCCAAGAGCTTTACGCCGAGGCTTTGGATATCCAGGCCGGGTTCGGGCTGGGCGGCTGGCTGGCCGGCGGATTTGTAGGACTGGTGCTCGCCGGCAAGCTCATTGCCGTCTCGCTCCGACGCCGGAGGACGGATTACCAGGCCGACAGGGCAGGCTGCCTGGCGTGTGGTCGATGTTTTGAATATTGCCCACAAGAACACGCTAAGCGCAAACTCGCCAAAGACAATTAGTGAAATCCGATGAAGACTCAGACTGACAATAATTACAAGAGTCCACTCAAGAATACTGAGGTAACGAGGCAGTGGTATCACACCGCAGTTGCCGCCGCCGTTATCGGCGGCGTATTTTCTCTTATCGCCCTCGAACTTATGGTTTTCAATTACTTTCAGAGAACAGTAGCCGAACCTAAGCGTGAAGAAAAGTTGGAGGCGCTCAAAATACAACTCCGCCAAGAGCCCAATGACCAGCAGCTTATATCGCGGATTCAGGAGCTGGATTCGCAGAGCGTCCTTGACCCCAACCTGGCAAAAGAGCTGGATGTCCTCAAGACAAAAATTCGTGACAATCCTGATGACCAGCACCTCTTGTCCCGGTTGCGCTCCTTGTATGTTCAGATTAGACAAGACGAGATTCGCCAATTGGATTTTCAAATCAGGAAGGTCAGGCTTCGCAGATGGGATTTTTCCAGCAGAGGCAGCTTCCTGCTTCTTGGCAGCGTGGTGGTATTATTGGTCGGTGTCAAATCCGCCGCCTCTTACAAAAAGAAGCTGCCGGCACCACAGCCACAGCCCGACAGGCGCGACGAGCAGGTCCACAAAGCAATACGGGCCCGGTGGGCCATAACGGTGGCTATAGTCGTACTCGGCTCAACAGCGCTCCTTCTTATTAACAGAGCCTGGCTCGATTTTGGCGCAGCGGATATGCAGGTTACTTCTTATCCATCGCCGGACGAGATTAGTAAAAATTGGCCAAGCTTTCGTGGTCCCGGCGGACTCGGAATAAGCGCTTATACAAATGTCGGCGCGAGTTGGAAAGGCACGACAGGCCAAGGTATTATATGGAAAAGCAAGGTCCCTCTGCCTGGCCACAATTCACCGATAGTCTGGGACGACCGCGTCTTTGTTACCGGGGCCGACCCCAACATGCGCGAAGTGTACTGCTTTGATGCACTTTCGGGCAGGCTTCTCTGGAAACGCGGCGTGATGAACGTGCCGCAGGGCACTGCCGAACCGCTTGAGGTGATGGAGGATACCGGATATGCCGCATCCACCGCCGTAACAGATGGTCGCTGGGTTTGTGCCATTTTTGCAACCGGTGATGTCGGCTGTTTTAACTTCGACGGCAAGAAGGTCTGGGCCGGAAATGTGGGCACACCTGACAGCGCGTACGGCTATGCGTCTTCACTTGCGATGTATCGAAATCTGTTGTTGATTCAATACGACCAGGGTGGCGCCGAAGACGAAAAGTCGAAGTTAATAGCATTAGACACGTTTACCGGCCGCACTGTCTGGGAAACAAAACGGCCTGTCCCAAATTCGTGGTCGTCACCAATCGTAGTTGAAGCAGCAGGTCAACCGCAGATAATTACCTGCGGCGACCCCTGGGTGATAGCATACAATCCGACTAACGGCACAGAAATTTGGCGGGCGAAGTGCTTAGGCGGTGAAATTGCATCAACGCCAATTTATGCCGGCGAGTTGATATTTGTCATAGAACCCTACACCGCGATGGTTGCCATAAGGCCGGACGGCAAGGGAGATGTTACTAAAACCCATATTGCCTGGAGCATTGATGACGGAACTCCCGATATTTCCTGTCCGGTCAGTAATGGCGAACTCATATTTCTGCTGACAACAGAAGGACTGCTCACCTGCTACAAAACCGATGACGGAGCCAAGCTGTGGGAGCACGACTTTGAAAAGAATTTCCTGGCGTCCCCGAGCCTCGTCGGAGACCGACTGTACCTGCTGAGCGACAAGGGTGTTATGCACATTGCTGATTTCGGCACCGAATATAAGGAGTTAACAACATGTGAGCTTGGCGAGGACTGCTATGCTTCGCCGGCTTTTATGGATGGACGAATCTATATCCGGGGCAAGGAAAATCTGTATTGTATAGGAAGCAGGGATTGATGGATGAGCTGGATATGACATTTGTGCCCCAGGCCGTTGAAAAAATCGGCACCGGACAAGAGAAAGTGCTCGAGATTTTACAGGCCATCCAGGGACACTACGGCTATCTGCCCAAAGAAGCTCTTGAGCTGGTCTGTGAGCTGACGGAGATTACTCCCGCGTCGATTTCCGGCGTTTCAACTTTCTATAGCCAGTTCAGACATCGCCCGGCCGGGCGCCATACGATTAAGGTTTGCATCGGAACCGCCTGCCACGTTAAGGGCGGTGGACAAGTTTATGACGCCTTTAAGCGGCAGCTCGGCATCGGCGAGGAAGAGGATACAGACCCGCAGAAGCTCTTTACCGTTGAGAAAGTGGCGTGCCTGGGATGCTGTATGCTCGCGCCTGTGATACAAATTCAGGCCCAGGCAATACAGATTGATAATATCACCTACGGCCACCTCAGCAGCGAGCAGGTTCCGATGGTTCTGAAGGATTTTCTCGAACAACAAAAGGCCCAGGCTCGAGAGGCCGACAGCCGGGACTATGCAAAAAGTGACAAGGAGGTGGGCCAAATCCGTATATGTCTCGATTCAAGCTGTGTCGCCAGCGGCAGTGGGAAGGTATATGAGGCATTAAAGGAGGCCGTTAAGGAAACGGGCGCCAAGATAAAAGTCAAAAGTGTCGGTTGTACGGGGATGTCGTTCCTGGCACCGCTTGTCGAAGTGGTCACCGCTGACGGCATTTCTTTTCGCTATGCAAATGTTATGCCCGCAGACGGCAAGGCCATTGTCCTGAGGCATTTCAAACCCAAAACAATTAAGCGAAAAATCAGAAACACTATTTCCACAATGTTGGATAAAATTCTTACAGACGAAGCCTGGCAGCCGGTAACCCGGTATTCAGTTGACGTACGCGAGAAGCCGGTGGCGGGTTTCCTGGAAAATCAGGTACATATCGCTACCCAGCACTACGGCAGCATCGACCCCCTTGACCTTGAAGAGTATATCCACAACGACGGATTCAAGGCGCTTCAAAAGGCCGTATCCGAGCTGGGCCCTGAAAAAGTCATCTCCCGGATAAAATTAAGCGGACTTCGCGGCAGGGGAGGCGCCGGATTCCCAACACATCTTAAATGGTCCACTGTACGAAACAGCGACTCTGTCAAAAAGTACTTGGTTTGCAACGGTGATGAGGGCGACCCCGGCGCTTTTATGGACCGAATGTTGATAGAATCTTATCCGTACCGTGTTATCGAAGGCGCCGCTATTGCCGCATACGCAGTTGGCGCCGATGAGGGCTATTTGTACATTCGTGCCGAGTATCCGCTTGCCGTCAAACGAATGAGGCAGGCGATAGAGGCCTGTCGGCAGCGAGGCTTCCTCGGCAGCAACATACTGAAAACCAAGTTTTCACTTCAGCTAAAGATCGTGGCCGGCGCGGGCGCGTTTGTGTGCGGCGAGGAGACCGCCCTCATAGCCAGCATAGAGGGTCGCCGCGGAATACCCAGGCTCAGGCCCCCCTATCCAGCCATAAGTGGGCTTTGGGGTAAGCCAACGCTCATTAACAACGTGGAAACCTATACGGTCATCCCCTGGATTATACGCAATGGGCCGCAAGCTTTCGCAGAGCTTGGCACAGCCGGCAGTAAGGGTACAAAGGTTTTTGCCCTGGCAGGCAAGATAGCACGAGGAGGTCTGGTGGAAATACCCATGGGTATCTCCATACGCCAGATTATAGAAGATGTCGGCGGGGGGATTGCCGGGGGATTGAAATTAAAGGCGGTGCAGGTGGGAGGACCATCCGGCGGATGTGTCCCCGCCGAATTGGCGCATATCCCGGTTGATTATGAAACGCTCAATGATATCGGGGCGATGATGGGCTCCGGCGGTATGGTCGCTCTCGATGAATCAGACTGCATGGTTGATATCGCACGATACTTCCTGGAGTTTACACAAAATCAGTCTTGCGGCAAATGCACTTTCTGCAGGATAGGGACGCGGCGTATGC
This sequence comes from Planctomycetota bacterium, assembly GCA_013349615.1. Classification (GTDB taxonomy): domain Bacteria; phylum Planctomycetota; class Phycisphaerae; order Sedimentisphaerales; family Anaerobacaceae; genus CS2-K091. The sequence goes on from DUZJ01000014.1 coordinate 15,276, forward strand.
TCGATATTCTCGAACGCTTGTGTGCCGGCGAGGGCAAAAAGACAGATATCCAGGAGCTGGAACACCTTGCACATAAGATTCGGAATACAAGCCTTTGCGGCCTCGGGAGAACAGCGCCAAATCCCGTTCTTTCGACTATAAAATACTTCCGCGACGAGTACGAGGCCCATCTCGAAGGACGCTGTCCCGTCGGCAGATGCAAAGCCCTTATTACGTATTCGATTACGGATGATTGTATTGGCTGCACTTTATGCGCGCAGCATTGTCCCGCCGACGCGATTGAAATGAGACCGTATCAGAAGCATGAAATCGACACCGACAAATGTATTCGCTGCGGGACGTGCAAGAGCGTGTGCCAGACAGACGCAATCAAGGTCGATTGATAATGCCAACAATAACTATAGACAATCGTCAGGTTGAAGTTGATAACGGCGCGACGATTCTTGATGCCGCCGCGAAGCTGGGAATCGAAATACCGACTATGTGTTTCCTGAAAGGTTATAAGCCTTCAACAAGCTGCATGGTATGCGTGGTAAAAGTTAATGGCTCTGACAACTTAGTTCCCGCCTGCGGAACCATCGCGGAAGAGGGTATGAGAGTTGAAAGCGATTCTGAAGAAGTCCATCAGGCCAGGAAAGCCGCATTGGAATTATTGCTCAGCGACCATGTCGGTGACTGCATCGGCCCCTGTCAAGCCGCCTGTCCCGCCCGGATGAACATTCCACTGATGATTCGTCAGATTGCTGCCGGCAAACTTGGCGACGCAATTGCAACAGTAAAGAAAGATATTGCCCTGGCGGCAGTGCTCGGCCGGATTTGCCCCAAGCCCTGTGAGCAAGCATGTAGAAGGACTGTATTTGATGAACCGGTCTCGATATGTCTTCTGAAAAGGTATGTCGCCGACCTTGATTTGCAATCTGCCAATCCATATTCTCCGGCTTGTAAGCCCGGCCGGGATAAACGAGTAGCCATTGTTGGGGCCGGGCCGGCAGGATTAGCGGCTGCTTATTATCTGCAAATAGATGGTTACAGTTGCACGATTTTTGACGACCACGAAAAGCCGGGCGGCATGCTGCAATACGCGGTTGGGGAGCAGCAGCTTCCAAGGGACCTGCTGGATAACGAAATCGCGTTGGTCCGGAAGCTGGGCGCGGGCTTCCAAGGAACAACCCGGATAGGTACCACCTTAACGATGGAGGATTTGCGCAGAGACTTTGACGCCGTCTTTGTGGCAATCGGCAAGTTAGAGCTTGGTGATGCCGAGTCGATGGGTCTTCAGACCGGCCCAAACGGCATAGCAATAAACAATAGAACTTACGAGACGAATCTACCGGGCGTATTCGCAGGCGGCGGCACCGTTCGTAAGCGCCGTCTTGCAGTCAGGGCTGTTGCGGACGGCAAGGAGGCGGCAGTAGCCATCGGTCAGTATTTGTCCGGCCGGCCGGTGACAGGGCCACCTATTGCGTTTAACACTCGTATCGGCAAACTCAAAGATGGCGAAATAGAAGTGTTTATGGCTGGTGTCGCCAAAGGCAACCGGGTAACGCCGTCACCGGAAGGCTCCGGCTTCAGCACCAGGCAGGCCCGCGATGAGGCGGCCCGCTGCATGCATTGTGACTGCCGAAAGCCCCAAAGCTGTAAACTAAGGCAGTATGCCCGGCAGTATCGCGCAAAACCAAGCCGGTATAAGGGCCAGCGCCGCTCGTTTGTCCAGCAGCTCCAGCACCCTGATATAATCTACGAACCCGGCAAATGTATAAACTGCGGCCTTTGTATACAAATTGCTTCCCAGGCCCGCGAACCACTTGGCCTGACGTTTATTGGCCGAGGCTTTGACGTCCGCGTCGCCGTGCCTTTTGACCACTCAATTGCCGAAGGCCTAAAGCACGCAGCGAACCAATGCGTAGAGGCCTGCCCAACCGGAGCGTTGGCGTTTAAGGGAAAAAATGGTTCGACAGGCTCACCATCCCGAGCAAATTCGAGGGACCGGCCGCAAAATAAGCACGAGAGCTAATCCTTCTTTCGTTGACTTTTGCGCCCCATCCAGGGACATGAATTCCTCTCAGGGCAATCTGCGCAGCCGTGCTTTGTCGAAAACAAAGGCAACACGACGAACGCAACAAGAGCAAAAACAATTAGCAACACCAACAGCAGCCAGGAGAAGCTGCGTACAACAAGAGGAACGCCGGCTAAAATCGGTATGAACCACAGAGGTACAATAACGGGGATATGCCTTTTGAACTTTTCCCTGAATCGCCTGGAATCACTTTTCTGCCGAAGTCTGGCAGCAATGCGGCTGTATCCACAAGGACAGTTCATCGTATTCCAGCGAGCGCAGTAAGGACACAAGAATATCATAATCCAAAACGCTCCTGCCACAGCGTAAACCAGATATGCGCTTGCAGCAGCCCATCGGCATACCGGGTTCTGGAATCCTATAACGAAAATGGCGGCCCCAAGCATGGCCATAGCCGCGTAGGGAAGATTGTTGACAAGCTCCTCGGCACGGGAATACCGGTGTGCCCCGTTAGAAATCTTCGATTTGTGACCAAATCTGTATTCTGCACTGGAATTTCTAACGGGGCGTGCCGGCTGGTAATCCTTGCTATTGCTGTGATTGTTTGATGCTTTTTCATTCATAATCGAGCAAATTCCTCGTTCTGACAGTAACCGATTGATATTGTATGCGTAATTATACACTTAATAATCGACGAGTACACAATAATTATAAAACTTCTATAAGTACGGTTGACATCCAGCGAAAAATTTTGTATAAGACTGATTGTCAGGAATTACTGCTATTTTTGGAGGACTATTATGGAATTTAGAAAAGTGGTAAAATACTATGTGTCGGCGCTGGTGTTTGGCTTCGCCGTCTGTGCAGTTGGGGCTGGCTATTATGTTACTGCCGAGGCAGCGGATTGGCCAAACTGGCGCGGACCAAATCACAACGGCATATCGAAGGAAACAGAATGGGTCGCAACCTGGCCGGAGGCGGGACCAAAAGTGCTGTGGGAAAAGTCGCTTGGAGCCGGGTTTGCTTCGATGGCGGTAAGTGAGGGCCGCGTCTACGCGATGGGCAACATAAAGAATAATGATATACTTTATTGCCTCGATGCCGATACCGGCAAAGAAATATGGAAAAAATCCTATCCCTGTCCTTTATTCAAGAAAAACCATGAAGGCGGCCCGTCCGCGACACCAACGGTAAGCGGTGACTCAGTTTACACATTCAGCAAGAATGGGGATGCTGTCCGTTTCAAGGCGGCGACCGGCCAGGTCGTCTGGCATAAGAATCTGAACAAGGAATTGGACGCTAAGCATCCCACCTGGTACTTTGCCGGCTCAGCGTTAATAATCGATAACATGGTCATCCTTAACACCGGCACCAATGGTATCGCCCTTAATAAAGATGACGGCAGTGTAATATGGCAAAACGGTAAAGGTGCGGCCGGGTACGCTACTGCGGTGCCTTACACTATGGGCAACCAAAAGTGCGTGGTGATATTTTCAGCTAAGGAAATGGTGGCATTGATTGCGAAAACAGGCAAAGTACTATGGAAGATTCCGTGGAAAACAAGCTATGACGTTAACGCCGCGGACGCTATTATTACCGGCGATAAAATGTTCATCTCTTCCGGATATAACAAGGGCTGCGCGCTCTTCAAAATCGGCCCTTCTGATTTCACTGAACTTTGGCGAAACAAGAGCATGAGTAATCATTTCAACAGTTGCGTTTTGTGGAAGGGATATATTTACGGCCTCGACGATGGCTCCGGGAAGGAATTGAGATGTCTGGATTTTAAGACCGGACAGTTGCAGTGGGGACAGAGAGGTTTTGGCAAAGGAAGCCTTATGCTCGCCGATGGAAAGCTGATTATCCTTAGTGACAAAGGGAAACTGGCAATTGCAGAGGCCTCGCCGACAGGGTACAAGGAACTCTCATCGGCCCAGATTTTGACAGGAAAGTGCTGGACCGTCCCTGTCCTGGCAAACGGCAGAATCTACGCACGAAATAATCCCGATGGCCGGCTCGTTTGTCTCGATGTCAGCGGTAAAGATTAAATACCAATTTCTCCAGACGGCAAAATTAGTTTTAAAGCGAAAAAAATCCTTGAATCCCGGTTTTTTTCAGTTAGTATGTCGATATGGTAAAAATCGAATTTCCCATCAATTATAACTCTAAACTAAGGAGGTAGCCGATGAATAGTAAGTTGAATCGCCGCACGTTTCTTAAACAAAGCACAGTAGCTGGAGCAGGTCTCACTATTCTCAAATCGGGGATTCTCAAGGCCGGGCAATCGCCGAACGAAAAGCTCAATATCGCCGTTATCGGCGTGGGTGGTCGAGGCGGCTCAAATTTGAACAACGTTAAAAGCGAGAACATTGTCGCCCTGTGCGATTTGAACGAGAAGAACCTCGCCTCAGCCGCCAAGCGGTTCCCCAGAGCTAAAACCTATAATGACTGGCGGAAATGCCTCGAGCAGAAGGACATCGAGGCAGTCGTCTGCTCCACAACCGACCACACCCATGCCTTCGTCAACGTCTGGGCGATGAACCGCGGCATGCATGTCTTTTGCGAAAAGCCCCTTGCAAACTCCGTGCACGAGGCACACATGGTCCGCCAGACTTACCTAAAGAACAAGGGCAAGCTCGCAACTCAGATGGGCACGCAGATACACGCCAGCGATAATTACAGGCGCATGGTCGAACTGATACGGCGCGGCGCTATTGGCACTGTCAAGGAAGCCCGCGTCTGGTGCAGCCGAGCGCCGAAAGGCGGCAGCTACCTGCCCGAAGTCAAGCCCGTCCCCAGGCACATCAACTGGGACCTCTGGCTCGGCCCATCGCCTTATCATCCCTACAATCCGGGATACTTCGGCGGTTGCCTCGCATGGAACATCTTCTGGGACTTCGGCAGCGGACAGATTGGAGATATGGGCAGCCACATGATAGATATGGCCTATTGGGCACTCGACCTGAAACTTCCTACAACCTGCGAGGCCGCCGGAACACCCGTCAGCTCCGACACCTGCCCGCTGTGGCTCACCGCGGAATGGGACCACCCCGCAAACGACTGGCGGCCGGCTGTCAAGCTCTACTGGTACGACGGCGGTAAAAAGCCCGGAATGCCTGCCGAGGCCTTCAACCGAGAAAAGCTTTTCAAGGGTGTCATCTTCAAAGGGGACAAGGGCTGGCTGGTCGCTGACTATGGCTGGCGAATTCTTATGCTCAGAGGAGATATGACGCATTACGAATCGCCCAGCAAAGAAGATTTGATTCCGCCTTCTCCCGGCCATCACAAAGAGTGGCTCATCGGCTGCAAGACAGGCAAGCCGACACTCTGCAACTTCGATTATTCCGGCGCGCTCATCGAGAACAACATGCTTGCACTGGCCGCATATCGCGTCGGCAAAAAACTTAAGTGGGACGCAAAGAATCTAAGAGCTACAAACTGCCCGGAAGCCGACAGGTATATCCGAAAGACGTACCGCCGCGGCTGGGTGCTGAACGGCTAATACACTAAAAGAGCATTCAGGCAGAAGTGTGCTCAACCGGTCTTTACTTTCTCGAAAGTAAACTTGTGGGCGTCAGCGTCGATTTTTATCGTATCGCCTTCGGCGAATTTGCCGGAGAGAAGCTGAGCGGCTAAGGGATTCTCTAATCGCTGCTGAATCGTCCGCTTCAAAGGCCTTGCACCTGGTGAAATTTATTTTTTTATGTTTACCCCGTTAGATACCGCACGCAAGAAAATATCTAACGGGGTTTAATTCAATATAATAACAGTCGCTTTTCCTCGAGTGTCCCGGTGGTAGGGTCAACTTTAAAGCCGAGCGATTCTAAAACAACCACCCCAAGTAAGACCTTATCTATAAAATCGGAAATCCAGATATTGAACGGGCCTTCTTTACCATTAACCTTTATCCATGCCTCACCTCTTGAGATGTTTATAATTCCTGCTCCTGTAGAGACCTGCTCTTGACTGGTTGGTTTAATGCCCAGATCGTCTGCAATCTTCTTAGGCAGAGTAGTTAAGCTTGCTCCGGTATCAACCAGAGCATTGACTTTCTTGGAGTGTTTTCTTTCTAAATCACTAATCCGGATGTCAACCCACGAATGCCCCATAATACACAACCCTATGAAGAATATTTAAATCTTTATGACTCGATTTTACAAATAATCAACAATATCAATTTTACCAAAAAATGCGGCAGAGTCAAACCTTTTTAATCCAGGTTTATACTTTCTCGAATGTGAATTTGTGGGTGTCGGCGTCGATTTTTATCGTGTCGCCATCGGCGCAATTTTTCAGCAGACTCAGACCAATATTTAGGTTACTGTCTTTTCCTTTTTGCCTTTTTCTGCCTTGGGGTGGGCGTCTGACGGCGTTGACCGGAACTTTTTTCTCTTTCTTTCACCGGCCTCCCGAGGGACTTTCCTTTCCGGGGTTCCCCTAATTGTTTCTTTTGCTTCGATTCCTTGCGGAGTCTATTATGTTCTTCATAGCGCTGCCTGTTCTTTTGATTCATTTTCTCGCGCAGCATCTCTCGCTGTTGTCGGCGCCGGTTAAGGTTTTGATGAATCACGTTAGAAAGCTCTCCGCCTTTTACTCCCGCTTTTACTTTTCCAACAACAAACTTTCCGAGCGTGTCAAAATCGACTGGGTCTAAGCCATTGTCAAGTCCGGCCTTGGCCATATTTTCCACGTCGTACAACGGCACTCCCTTCCGTGCAGCCATTTCAAGCGCACGCAGTGACGCGTTAAGGCGAGCCTCTGTGTGCTTGCGTACCGCCTTCCTTGCGCGGTCTAAACCATGCTCCCACTGCTTCCGTTTAGCGCCATCCCAGGTTTTCCATCCTGGGGGCAGTTCGGTTTCCCAGCCCTGCTTCTTGCCCCGCTTCCAACCGGGTGGTTGGCCGGTCAACTGCCCTGTTTTCCTGCCCTTGCCTCTATCTATAGCTGTACCTGCGCTGGCGTCCTTGCCGGGAGCTTGCCCGGCAGACAGCAGAGCAGAAAGAGCAACAGCCAACGTAACTCGTACCGCCAGGGATGCAAAATATCGTTCATCCATCTGAATATCTCCTTCCGTATATCTCGATGACAATTTGAACTCCTTTTTAATACCTATTTTACGACATTATTACCTTCGGCAAAAAGTAATATGGACTTCACCCAAGAAGCACGCCAAGACCGGCATTTTTCAATCTGCATTACACCTTCTCGAAAGTGAATTTGTGGGCGTCGGCGTCGATTTTTATCGTGTCGCCTTCGGCGAATTTGCCGGAGAGAAGCTGGGCGGCAAGCGGATTCTCTAATCGCTGCTGAATCGTCCGCTTCAAAGGCCGTGCACCGAAGGCAGGGTCGTAGCCCTCATCCATAATCAGCTTGCGGGCGCTGTCGGCGAATGTGAGCTTAATCTTGCGTGTATTCAAACGCTCACCGAGATATTCGAGCTGAATATCGACTATTCTTTTCAAATCGTCCTTTGTAAGCATGTGGAAAACGATTATCTCGTCGACGCGATTCAAAAACTCCGGCTTAAAGAGCTGTTTGAGCGCGTCTTTAACGTGGGCCTCGATTTCCCAGTCGGCACCGGATTCTTCGGTAAGCTGCTGAATCTGCTGGCTGGCGATATTGCTGGTCATAATGATGACGGTGTTCTTGAAATCGACGGTTCGGCCCTTGCCATCGGTCAATCGGCCATCGTCGAAGACCTGCAGCATCACGTTGAAGACGTCCGGATGGGCCTTTTCAATCTCATCGAACAGAATCACCGAATACGGCTTGCGTCGAACAGCTTCGGTCAATCGGCCGCCTTCTTCGTAACCGACATAGCCCGGCGGTGAGCCGATTAGCCGGGCGACGCTATGTGCCTCCATAAACTCACTCATATCAATCCGAATCATAGCGGACGGGTCGTTGAACAGAAAATCTGCAAGCGCCTTGGAAAGCTCGGTCTTGCCGACGCCTGTCGGCCCGAGGAACAGGAATGTCCCTATTGGCCGAAGCGGGTCCCCCAGTCCCGACCGGCTCCTGCGGACCGCATTGCAAAGCGCCGCAACCGCCTCTTGCTGCCCGATTACTCTTTCAGCGATTGCCTCCTCCATTTTCATCAGACGTTCTCGCTCACCGCTCAACAATCTCACGATGGGTATCCCTGTCCATTTGGATACAACGCTGGCGATGTGCTCTTCGGTTACTTCGTTACGGATTACGGCCCTGTCGGATTTGGAAAGTTGGGACTCTTTTTCTTCGAGCTGCTTTTTCAAATCGGCGATTGTCCCGTATTTCAAGCGGGTGGCCGTCTCCAAATCGCCTTTCCGCTGGGCGTTTTCGAACTGGTTTTGGGCCTCTTCGATTTTTTCTTTGAGCTGTTTTATCCGGTCAATATCACCTTTTTCACTTTCCCACTGCGCTGTGAGCTTCTTGTCCTGCTTTTGCAATTCAGCCAACTGCTTTTCGGCCTTTTTTGATCTTTCTTTGCTTGCATTGTCGCTTTCTTTTTTCAGTGCCTCGCGTTCGATTTGAAGCTGAACACTCTTCCTGCGGATGCTATCCAGCTCAGCAGGCAGCGAATCATTTTCTATCCGCAGCTTCGAAGCGGCCTCGTCGACCAAATCTATCGCCTTGTCCGGCAGCCACCGGTCGGAGATGTAGCGGTTTGACAAAGTCGCAGCCGCGACAAGCGCCGAATCCGTAATCCGAACACCGTGGTGGGTGTCATAGCGGTCTTTGAGACCTCGAAGGATGGCTATCGTCTCTTCAACGTTCGGCGGGTCAATCAGAATCGGCTGAAAACGCCTCTCCAGCGCAGCGTCCTTTTCCATATACTTTCGATACTCGTCAATAGTCGTGGCGCCGATGCACCGAAGCTCGCCCCGTGCAAGCGATGGCTTTAGCAGATTGCCGGCGTCAACTGCGCCTTCCGCTCTGCCTGCACCTACCACAGTATGCAGCTCATCGATGAAAAGTATTATTTGCCCGGAAGCGCGCGTGACCTCTTTTAGCACGGCCTTGAGCCGGTCCTCAAATTCGCCCCTGAATTTAGTCCCCGCCATCAACGCCCCCATATCCAGTGCGATGATCCTTTTATTCTTCAAACTTGTAGGGACATCACCTGCAACTATCCGCTGTGCAAGGCCTTCAACGATTGCGGTTTTGCCCACGCCCGGCTCGCCGATTAACACCGGATTGTTTTTCGTCCGGCGGTTGAGGACCTGCATACATCGCCGGACCTCTTCATCTCTGCCGATAACGGGGTCGAGCTTTCCCTTTCGTGCCATCTCCAGAAGGTCGATTCCGTATCGCTCCAGGGCCTTGTATTTGGCCTCCGGACTTTGGTCGGTTATTTTTTCCGGCCCGCGTATCTCTTTGATAGCGCGGACAGTTGCTTCGGGCGTAATCGAATTTAGCCGCAGGATTTCTTTGGCGTCACTTTGAACCGAGGCAAGCGAAAGGAGTAAATGCTCCACGCTCAGATATTCGTCGCCCATAGCATCGGCCCGGTTTTGTGCGTCCAGAACAATCTGGTTAAAAGCCGGCTCAGGCGTAAGAAGACTGCCGGTTTCGCCTTGCGGAAGCCGCCCAAGTTCGCTCTCCATCATCTCTTTAATTCGCGAAATATTAGCGCCTATCTTTTTCAAAACCATAACCACAACGCCGCTGTCATCACTGAGAACGGCGTTTAGTAAATGCAATGGCGACAGGACCGTATGCGATTTAGCCATCGCAACCTGCTGAGCGGTCGCTAATGCCTCCTGAGCTTTCAGCGTGATTTTGTCGAATTTCATAGACAAATTCCTTCAAACATCAATTATCGGATATACTTCATTCTTTCATAACAGCAAACAGTGTGCCCAGGCAAATTAAAATTCTAACTATAGTGTCAAAAAGCAGTTACAGCTTACCAGAGCTTTCGCACCTGTGCCAATTTGGCAGTTGATAACCGGCCATAAAGTTCTCACTCGTTTTTTAGGATTGTCGATAAAGCAGAGGTCAGAAGTCAGAGTGTCTGTTCTCTGTTTTCTGTCTTAATCAGGCATCTTGAAAAGCTCACTGCTCCGTTCTAATTCTGCCTGTTTATCCTCATCAAGGCCGATTTCAGCATCTGTCAAATAACACGCGGGATCCGGAGCCCAGGGGTCGCCAAAATACAAATCCGCACGCACCCTCAGACTACCGCCGCAAGCGTCAAAGAACTTACAGACTCGGCATCTGCCCTTGATGTGTTTACGGCGTTCCTTTAAACCACCAAGCAGCGGTTCGTTCGTGTCCATCCAGATTTGGCTGAAAGGCTTTTTTCGCACATCGCCAAGGTCGTAATGCCACCAGAACTGGTCCGGATGCACTTTCCCATGAAAATCAATACACCCTATGCCCACTCCGCTGCTGTACAAACCTCCGCCGTTCCAGGTCTGTAGTTTCCAAACTTTGTCCGCACGGGCAGGGTCTTCGGTGAGCAATTTCAGGTACACGTAAACACCGTCAGCATGGTTATCGACTGTTAATATATCGGTTTTCCTGCCTGCTTCTTTGAACCGCCTGGTCTTTGCTAATATCATTTCAATTGTCGCCCGGCTTTGAGGCAGACTCAGGCGTTCGCTGCTGATACTGGCGCCACGACCTGCGGGAACCAGATGATAAAAGCAGGCTCGTTCAATGTTTTCTTCTTCGAAAAAGTCGAACAAGCTCTCCAAATCCTGGACATTCCTCCTGGTCAGAGTCAGTCTCAGGCCGATTCGCACGCCGGCATCCTGACAGTTTTTTATCCCTCGTACAGCCCGGTCAAATGCACCAGCTACTCCCCTGAACTTGTCATTGACCTCGCCTACCCCATCAAGGCTGATACCCACATAAGAAACCCCATGCTGGGTTATCTTCTTCGCTACATCAGAAGTTATCAGCGTACCATTGGTAGAAATCACAGTTCGCAATCCGAGTTCTCTCGCATAGCCTAACAAGGCGAATAGGTCCGGCCTCAGCAATGGCTCGCCTCCGGAAAACAGCACCGACGGCACGCCAAACTGTGCCAGGTCATCTAACACAATCTTTGCCTCCCCGGTCGATAGCTCATCGCCGGCCTGGCCTTCGCCGCTGTCATTATAGCAATGCACACATTTGAGATTGCACGCCCGCGTGATGTTCCAGACAACGACAGGCCGCCTTTCCGACGCTTTCTTAGGCACAACCTCTCCCTGGTGATGCCCCGAATCCTTTTTGCCATAGCGAAGCCAGTCGCCCGGCGTAACCTGGTCACAATACAATTTACTAATATTTATCACCGTTTATCCCCGGAATGCACTGCCTCGGGCGGAATGTACGCACAAAAAGGCTCTTCAGCCATATAATTGCCTGTTGCCGCGTATGCTCGTGCGCGACATCCGCCGCATACCTGTCGATACTCACAGACACCACACTTGCCTTCAAGAGCGTTGCTGTCACGCATTCTCGCAAGGTCCGGGCTGCTACGCCATATTTCTGACAGGCTATCTTCGAGCACATTGCCGCATTTTATTGGCAGATAACCGCAGGGAAACACATCTCCCTGATGTCCTACGAACAGCACCCCAAGACCGGCAAGGCACCCTCTCGAAGCTTGGCTTTGTTTGTTTCTGCCTACAACAACATCACCGTTCTGGTCTGTCCCCACGGGCTTGAAGCCCGTGCCACACTGGTGCAAACCCTGCTGCCTGATAACTCGTTGATAATGAGGTCCGCATGTTACTTTCATCTGCAACTGTCCGCGGCCATCTAATCTATAAATCTCAAGCATTTTTTCTTCATACTGCTCTGGTGAAAGCATATCCGTTTCAGCCAAAGCCTGCCCGCAGCCGACGGGAACCAGCATAAATATGTGCACCGCCACTGCGCCAAGTGATCTGGCAAGTTCATAAATATCCTCTAATTGCCCGGCATTATGCCTTGTCAATGTAGTATTTACCTGAAAAGGCACATTTTTATCACGCAGGTGGCCAATGCCTTCAACCGCTCTTTCAAAGGACCCTTCCAACTGCCGCAGCTTGTTATGAACATCTGCGGTCGCGCCATCCAAACTCACTGCGACCCTCGCGATTTCACTCTTCTTTATCAGTTGAGCCACCGTCGCATCTATCAGCGTACCGTTAGTCGCCAGCGCCGGAACAATCCCCAACGACTTTGCCCTGCCAACCATCTCAAACAAGTCCTCGCGGCAGAGCGGCTCACCGCCTGAAAACACCAGTATCGGCATAAACGGCTGCCGTTTGCCAAGGTCTGCCAACTGCTCAATCAGTTCTTTTGCCTGGGCCGTTGACAAATCCTTGTCAGCCGCTTCGTCACCTTCCACACGCCGGCAATGTGCACAGGCCAAGTTGCACTTTATGGTTGTTTCCCAAAATAAAAGTCTCAGTGTGGGCTGTGATTGAAGATGCTGTTTCACGATTGGACGTTGTCCTTATTATTCGGCCCAGCCGATATTTCTTCGGCCTCCCGCACGATACTATCGACTAACTTCGCCGCTTCAGCAGGGCCGTGTTTCCTGGCTACAACATCGACATTCTTAATTACACAGTGCAGCAGCTTGTTGACTACACGCTTCATCATTGCCTCCATCATCGGCCTATAGGAGGCCTCCCGCCTGGCTCCGACAAAAAACCGCTCAAGCTCATCCCGGCTTATCCGGTCGAATTTCTCCTTCATTTGCCCTATAAGAGGACCTATATCGCGGGCCCTGAACCAGTCGATGAACTCATTCGACATCTCTGCAATAATCTGCATGCCTTTGGCGATGTCGGCTTCGCGGGCTTTGCGATTCTGCTCGGCCACCCCGGAGAGTTCGTCAACGCTGTATAGGTACACATTTTCTATTTCATTTATGGCCGGCTCGAAGTTTCGCGGCACCGCTATATCAATGAGCAGCAAAGTTCTTTGCCGCCGGCTTTGCATTACCTCTTTGAACTCGCTTTTCCTGAAAAGATAATCTTGTGTCGCTGCTGAAGCTATCACAATATTGGCTTTTTTCAGCTCTTCGGGCAGCGTTTCCCACTCTTTGGCCTCAATGCCAAAGCGTTTGGCTAAATTCAGACCGCGTTCGTAGGACCTGTTAACAACCGTGATGTTTTTGCATCCGGCGTGGAGAAGATGCCGTACGAGCAGCTCTCCCATCTCGCCGGCCCCAATCACGACGACCTGAGTCGCTGAGATATCGGCAAAAAGTTGCATAGCCAGTTCGACCGCGACGGAAGGCACGCTTACCCGGCCGGTTGCGATAGAGGTAATTGTATGCACCTTCTTGCTGACAGCGAAGGCACAATGAAACAGTCGGTTCAGAACCTTTCCTGTGCTCTTTGCGGTACAGGCGAATCTGTAGCTTTCTTTTACCTGCCCGATTATCTGTGCCTCCCCCACTACCATGCTGTCCAGGCTCGAGGCGACCGTCAGCAGGTGACGAACCGCATCCTTATCTTTATGGACATACAGGAAATCTCGAAAGTCGGCCAACGGCACATTGCGAAACTCCGAAAAGAACTCTGCGATTGCTTCAGGCACAACAGCGCCTGAAAGTTGACAGGCACTGTATAATTCCACACGGTTGCACGTTGACAGCAGCACAAACTCGGCTTCGCGAAATCTGCCTTTGAGCTGTTTCAATGCTTTCATTGTATCCGCGGGCACAAAGGCCAACTTCTCGCGGATATCCAACGGAGCAGTCTTATGATTAAGTCCTACAACAATAATGTTCATTTTTACAGTTGACTAATCATTGAAGCAACAGATTAAGTGTTACCGTGAAAAATTATGTTGAGTTACACCTAAAACAGTCACACCCAAAATCGCAAATAAAAGCAACACAAAGATAACTATTGTCATATATGCTCTGGCCTCGGCCTTGAGCAAAAGCATACGGTTCAACAGCAGGGTCATCGCGAGCAAAATCCAGGCTGCAATGATACAGACGACCTTTCCGTCAACCAGCCACCCTGCTATGCCTGTCCCTATCACCGACGCAAGCCACAGGCCACTTATCAGGCCGATGGTGAGCAGCGTAAAGCTAATCCTAACTCCAAACAGGTTCATGTGCTCAAGCTTCTCGATATTGGGTACTCTGCCAAGCACTTGTATAATTTCTTTTCGCTTGAGCTTGCCCCTGCCGAGCAAATAAAGAAACGCGCTTGCCGTCGCAAACATTATCGACGCTCCTGCAAGAATCATCGCGATACCGTGACCAATTGCCCAGGGACTGGCGGCTGCCTCTGCTGCTTCTGATGCGGGTTTGGCAACAGTTCCAGCCATTAGGATCATTGCAAAGATTATCCATGCCATTACCGAACCGAACCAAACCTGTCGGATTGCGCCGCGCAACAGAAGGAATACCAGCCCGAACACAATAGTAAGAACAATCATGGACTCGAACAAACCGGTCAGTGGAATTGCCGCGAGCGCGACAGCCCGAATGAGCAGTATCACGGCCTCCAGCGTTACCGACAGAGATATAAGTGGGGGCAGGAACCGTTTATATTTCTCACCGCCGTCCAGTAGCTGAAGAACACCTGCTATCGCCGCTGCAAGGAACAAAACCACAACGGCCCCAAATATGATTATTTCCGGTACTGGCAGCTCTAACATCCTTATCCTTCTTCTGTGCCGTCTTGCGCCCCCGCCGAAAGGCGTCCCCAAGCGGACAACTATGTCTGTTCTGTTTCTTTTATGCGCTCAGCTTCCAGTGGCACGGGCTTGAAGCCCGTGAAAACACGGCCAGGCCTGTCCCGAGCGAAGTCGAGGGGATGGCCGTGCCACAAGACAGTTCCATCCTGAAGTGATTCACGCACACTTTCATTCATGGAAGCTTGCCCTGCCGAAGTATAATACCGAATCAGCCGTAAGATTACAATCCATTTGTTGTCCGATATTGGCAAAAAGGTTATGCGACTTACTTTCATACACGTAAAGTCAAACCCTCTCAAAAATACGCCCTTTTGCGGTAGTGTGACCGAAATTCGAAATTCGGCCTCATTTTTCCTTGATTTTCTGCCTGGAACACGTAAGATGACGCTTTGTCCTGTTACTTGCTGAGAACAGAGGGTGGTGGAAAATACAACCCTCTCATCTCAGTTCCACCAAATTTTAGAAAAAAGTAACACGGCCATCCCCTCGACTTCGCTCGGGACAGGCCTGGCCGTGTCTTCACGGGCTTCAAGCCCGTGATACGTAACTTAAAGGGAGGTTTGGGATATGCGCAAGCAATGGATTATTGCCGCAGTTCTGTTTGCCTCACTGTGGCCCGTGCCGGATACCACCTATGCAAAGAAGGCGGGCCCTGCATCCTTGGGTGCCGGGTCTGCTTTAGTGGAAGCCAAAGCGTTTCCCCTCAAAGGCCCAACAGAAGGACTCGGCCCACAGATACTGGACTTTCGCTACGCCCCACAACGTTGGCAGGTATGTATCGGCTTGCCGGACGACCCGCACAAGAGCATTGTCGGCTCCGACGGCGGGCTGTATTACAATTACGGCGCCGGCAAGTTTTACGGCTTCGGCACCCGTGTACTGGCTCACCTGGAAACGCAGTCCACAGGACGCCTTACGGCGGGACCAAAAAGTAAGATAAAACAATCACTCTGGGACCCTCGCATTCCAATTGTTATTACCGAGCAAAATATTGGCAATCTTACTTTGCGGCAGGAAGCGTGGGCGGGCGCCCCCTACGCAGAAAACATATCACAATGGAGCTCACGCAGGGTCGATTATCTCTGGCTTAAGATGGTCAACAACGGCACCCGGCCTCAAACGGGACGGATTGTGGTGCAGATTGATTCCAAAGACAGTCTTGTAATTAATGACGGCAAAAACCGTCTTCTCGAAAGAGGAAATTCAAAGAAAACGTTTGCCAGCTCATCGCCTGCCTGCTCTGCATTCTGGCCGCCCGACTCATCGGAAAACTATGTTCGCGAAACAGGTATCAAGATAGAACCTCCGCCCGGACTCAGCAAAGACTGGGCCCAGCCAAATGTAGTATGTGACCGGCGTTTCCGTGATGTGATGGTCGGCTACGGCAGACCTCTGCTCTTTACGTATCGCGGCGAACCGAAAAAGAAATACCGTGCCGCCTTCGGCCTAATCGAAGGCTGGTACCCTAAAGGCGGTGCTCGTACATTGGAGATTCGCATCGAGGGCAAAGCTGTTCGTTCTGTTGACCTTGTCGCTGAATACGGCAGGAACACGCCCGTAGTTTTTCTCTTTGATGCCGAGGACCAAAACGGAAATGGCATAATCGAGATGGGCGTTTATTCTCGAAAAGATACCAAAGACAAAAACACAATTCTTAGCGCGTTGTGGATTTTCAATGCCGAAGATGCTCCCACCGAAAAACAGATTCTTGGCCAGGGCATCGACAATCGCGCGTTAGCTGTGATGTATCCGCAGAAGATGGGCAACACGATTAAGTTTCTGTTTGAAGAAAAGCAGCTTTCCCCCGGCCAGGAATATCGGGCACTTATTACTCTTTATCAAGGTGAGCAAGCCTCAGTTCAAACTACTGAAAAACAGGCGAAGCATGAACGGGACCGTGCCATTGAATACTGGCAAAACATCGACCTTCCATACGACCGTATGATTGTGCCGGACCCGGCGGTCCAGGGCCTGTTGGATTCCTGTATTCGCAACATTTACCAGGCCAGAGAGCTGCGGAACGGACAGCCTGCATTCCAGGTCGGTCCCACCTGCTATCGCGGCACCTGGGCCGCTGATGGCCCTTTCATACTCGAATCTATTACTTATCTCGGTCGCGGAAAAGAAACCCGGGCGGGCCTGGAACTGCAAGTGGAAAAGGACGAAGGGCCCGGCGGTGTGCAGTTCTCCAAGAAGACCGGCCTGCGACTATGGATGATTTGGCGCCACGCGCAGCTCACCGGCGACTGGAACTGGCTGGAGAAGATGTGGCCAAAAGTCGAGCAAAATGTTAACCAGATTATCAAGTATCGCCGAGAGACCAGAGATGACCCTACCCAGGCCAATTACGGGCTTATGCCGGCCGGTTTCGGTGACGGCGGCCTCGGCGGTGTTCATCGCGAATACACAAACGTCTACTGGACGCTCGCCGGCCTCCGCGCAGCCATTGAAATGGCCGAAAAATTGAACAAGCAAACACTTTCAAAGTGGCAAGCCGAATACAGGGACTACCGGCAGGTCTTCGAAAGGAGCAGAAATCGAGACAAGCTTACCGATAGCCTCGGCAACGTCTATGTGCCTGTAACTATGAAAGGCGAACAGGAGCAACTGCCTCAGCGCGGCGCCTGGGCATTCCTGCAATCGATTTTTCCCGGCCGCATCTTCGACCCGGACGACAAACTGATGCTCGGCACTTTGTCTATGCTCGACGCCAATCAACAGGAAGGCCTGATTTACGGTACCGGCTGGCTTCCCGATGGCATCTGGAATTACGCCGCCTCATTCTACGGCCATGCCCACCTTTGGCTCGGACACGGCACAAAAGCCGCCGCCACACTCTACGCCTTCGGCAACCACGCCTGCCCTTTGCTCTGCTGGCGCGAGGAACAGAATCCCAAAGGACAAAAGGAAAAGCAGGTCGGTGACATGCCTCACAATTGGGCCAGCGCCGAATTCATCCGTATGGTACGTCATTTGCTTGTACTCGAACGCGGCGACGAATTGCATCTGCTGCACGGCCTGCCACATGCCTGGACCAGGCCGGCAAACGTAACAAAAATGCTGGACATCCCAACCTCCTTCGGGCCGCTCAGCTTAACCCTGGAAATGGACGGCAAGGGTAACTCCGCTACCATTGAAATCAAACCACCCCGCCGCGACCCGCCGAAAAAGATTAAGGTACACCTGGAACATTTCCAGCGGCCCGTAGACAAAACAAAGATGGAATCCAGAGACGGCAACTTCGTAATCACCGTGAATTTTAAATGATGGGCTGTCCTGTCAAATCGCGCCACAGGGATAATTTAGATGTTCTATCGACTACGGCTTAGGACATCGAAAATCGGCACTTCATAATGCCCAAGTTTTGTAACTGTCTCAGGATGAAACAATTTGCGACAGTTACGATAAAATGCTAAAATACCCGTCATTGATAATTAAATGTTCTTTATAAGTAACGACGCCTTACTTATTTCGTCACGTTGGCAACTGGAAAGGAGAGACAAGTATGAGAAAAACCCATTTATTACTGGCTATAACGCTGGTGGCGGTTGCAAGTTATCAAAAATCGCGGCTGGCTTCCGGACAACAGAAAAATCCGATTACTATTGTATATTCATCGCAGGCTTCCAGAGCCGAGCGCCTGGCGGCAAAAGAGATTCGTCGCTATCTGTATCTGCGGACAGGCAAACTGCTGCCACTGGTCAGGAGCAGCAGGAATCTGGATTTCCAAACCGCCTTGATAGTTGTGGGCGCAAAAGATAGGGACATTATTAAACGAATGCAGGACAAAGATGCCGCCCTTAAATCATCTGTACCTGCTTTGCAGGCCCAACAATACAGAATCAAAACTTTCAGAATCAATAAACAGCCCGCAGTGCTGATTGCCGGAGGTGATTCGATAGGAGCGCTTTACGGGGCTTATCGATTTATCGAGCATTTTGGTGTTCGCTTTTATATACATGGGGACGTTTTGCCTGATGAGAAGATTAGCTTGAAATTGCCCGATTTGGATGAGCGGGGCAAACCGTTATTTGAATTACGCGGTATTCATCCTTTCCACGATTTCCCGGAGGGGCCGGACTGGTGGAACGTTGACGACTATAAAGCTGTCATCGCGCAACTGCCGAAGCTGCGAATGAATTTCTTTGGTTTGCATTGTTATCCGGAGGGTGGAGTCGGCCCGGAACCTGAGGTATGGATAGGTAAACCTGATGATGTCTTTCCGGATGGACGAGTCAAGTTCAGCTCCCAGTCACGCCACTTTACCACGCACGGCGGCACCTGGGGATACAAATCCAAAGATACTGCGGATTTCAGTTTTGGAGCTGACCTCTTGTTCGACCGCAACGATTATGGCGCCGATTATATGAAGGCAATGACTCCCTGGCCGAAAACCGCCCAGGCCCGCAACGAACTATTCAATCGCTTCGGCAGCGTGCTGGATGAAGCTTTTTCCTTTGCGAAGGATTTGGGAGTCAAGACCTGCATCGGAACCGAGACACCACTTACGATTCCCAAAATGGTAAAGGAACATCTAAAGGAAGAAGGTAAAAATCCTGACGACCCGGCGGTTGCGCAGAGTATTTACGAAGGCATGTTTCAGCGGATAAAGAAAACACATCCGCTGGACTATTACTGGCTTTGGACACCGGAAGGATGGACCTGGGGAGGAGCGAAAGATGAGCAGGTGGCAGCAACGGAAAAAGATATTCTGCTTGCAGTTTCGGCGGCGAAAAAAGTCAATGCCCCGTTTACTTTAGCTACTTGCGGCTGGGTATTAGGCCCGCCTAAAGACCGTGCTCAGTTTGACAATGCTTTGCCTAAAGAGATGCCTTTTAGCTGTATCAATCGCCAGGTAGGATTTGAGCCGGTCGAGCCCAGCTTTGCACGTCTCAAGGGCAGGCCAAAATGGGCCATACCGTGGCTGGAGGATGACCCGGCTATGATTATCCCGCAGCTCTGGGCGGGCCGAATGCGGCGCGATGCAGCCGACGCGCTGGCCTACGGGTGTACGGGTCTGATGGGCATACACTGGCGAACACGCATCCTTGGGCCCAACGTCTCGGCGCTGGCGCGTGCAGCCTGGGAACAGAGCGGCTGGAATCCGGACTTCGGCAAAAAACTCGAACCGCCTGAGCCGAAGCTCACCGAGGGCCGCCAAGGCGGCAACGTCGCTGCCTTCCCTAACAACCATATAGTGGACACCGAGGATGACCCCCTTTATCAAACGGTCCGCTGGGACGTGAGCGCCTATCGACTGAAAGTGCCGAACGGCAAATATAAGGCAACATTGCAGTTCTCTGAGCCGCACTATAATGAAGCGGGTAAACGGGTCTTTGGAGTTAAACTTCAGGGCAAAACAGTAATTGATAAGCTGGACGTCTTTGCAAAGGTCGGCAGAAACAGGGCGCTGGATTACACGTTTGAGGATGTAAAAGTAACGAAGGGTATATTGGATATCCGCTTTGTGAAGGTGGTGGAGTTTCACTGCATCGCGGCTATTGCCGTGCAAGGGCGGGGCGGTACAAGGAAAGTCAACTGCGGAGGCCCGGCATACAAAGACTATGAAGCCGACTTGCCGTCTTCGGGGCCCGACGGCAGACCACGCGACCTGCCAACAGACGATTTCTACGCCGACTGGGCACTGACGCAGTTTGGGCCTGAAGCTGCAAAGCCAATAGCTAAGCTGTTCGCACGGCTCGACGGGGGACCACCGGTAACAGGCGGAGGGCGAACCTCAAATCTGCCGAGGCCCTCTACCTGGGTGGGAGGACCGGGCGGAATCAATCCGGACGCAAGAGCCTGGGAGCAAGTGAGCACCGAATATAAATTTGTAGATGAGTTGGCCAAACTGCGCCCACGAATCAAAGGCCCTGGCAATCTGGAACGGTTCGACTATTGGCTGAACACTTTCCGTTATTTGCGAGCGGTGGGACAAGTCAACTGCACCTGGGCCCGGTTCAACGCCGCGCTCAAAAAGGTCAAAGACGAAAAACAAGCCGATGCCCGCAGGGAGCTCGCGCGTCAAACCGCTCTGCCGCTGCGCAAAGAGCTGGTCGCCCAGGTCGCCGATGTACACCGATATCTTCTGGCGACAATTACTACCACCGGCGGGATGGGCAATGTGGCCAACTGGCAGCAGCATCTGATACCGACCTTACTTACGCAGCCCGGCCGGGAATTGGCCAAAATTCTGACGCAGGACTTGCCTGAAGATGCCACGCCTTCAAAGCGGTACGACGGCCCGCCGCGAATAATCGTGCCGACAGTCCGCAGCAGCTTAACAACAGGGGAAGATTTGAAACTGAAGGTGATTATCCCGGCTCAGAAACAACCTGAATATCCGTTTTTGTACTGGCGGCCGATAGGCACGGACAAATACAGTAAGGTTGCCCTCACCCATATTGCCCGCCGAGTATATTCGGTCACGATACCTGCCGGGCAAATCAAAAAAACCGACCTGGAGTATCATATAAAAGTTACCGCCGATGATGGCCGCAGCATTTACTTCCCGGCAACGGCACCGCAGATGGAGCAAACGGTAGTGATTATCCAGTAAGCAGGAAAGGAAATATCAAGATACTATGAATTCGCGCCAAAGAGTATTAAAAGCGTTGAACTATGAATCGACTGACCGTGTTCCCGTGGATTTGGGAGGTACGCTCTGTTCCGGGGCTCAAGTTAGTGTAATTGCGAATGTGCGACAGGCACTTGGTCTGGACAGAAAGGGCGAGCCGGTGAAGGTTGTCGAGCCTTACCAAATGCTTGGTGAGGTCGCCGCTGACTTACTTGGCGCACTTGGCATTGATGTCGTTAATCTGCCCGGACCAAAGAACATGTTCGGCTTCGAGAACACGGATTGGAAACCGTGGCGAACATTCGATGGTACGAATGTACTGGTGCCGGGCAAGTTCAATACTGAGCCGGAAGCCAACGGGGATATTCTAATGTACCCGGAAGGCGACATGTCGGTGCCGGCTTCAGCACGGATGCCCAAAGGCGGGTTCTATTTTGACTCGATTATTCGTCAAAAGCCCATCGACGAAGCCAGGTTGAATCCGGCGGATAATCTGGAGGATTTTACGCTAATCAGCGAGGAAGATTTGAAATTCTATGAGGGAGCCGCTCTTGCACTTTACGAGAACACCGACCTTGCCGTTGCAGGCGGGTTTCACGGAACGGGGCTTGGGGACATAGCGCTTGTCCCCGCACCGTGGATGAAGGACCCAAAGGGAATCCGGGACATCGAAGAATGGTATATCAGCACTGTCTCGCGAAGAGAATATATAAGCGAGGTTTTTGCAGGCCAGGCGGAAATCGCGGTAAAGAACCTGGAGAGGATTTACCAGGCCGTTGGCGACAAGGTGCACGTTGTATTTTTAGATGGGACCGACCTGGCAGCACAGGACACATTATTCTGCTCACCCGACGGTTACAGAGAGCTTTATCTGCCGAACAGCCGGAAAATCAACGACTGGATTCACGCCAACACGAAATGGAAAACGATGAAACATTGCTGCGGTGGCTGCGAGCCGCTGATTGATGGCTTTATAGAGGCAGGATTCGATATTCTCAATCCTGTTCAGACTTCTGCAAGGGGAATGGACCCCCAGCAGTTGGTTGACAAATATGGCGGCAGGATAGTGTTCTGGGGCGGCGGTGTGGATACTCAGCATACTCTGCCGTTCGGTACGGCCGATGAGGTTCGAGAACAGGTCGCCGAGCGGGTGCGGATATTCAACCAAAAAAACGGCTTTGTGTTTAATACGATTCACAACATCCAGTGCAACACACCGGTCGAGAATGTGCTGGCAATGTTCGAGGCGCTGGGTAGAAAGATATAGGAAAAGTGGCACGGGCTTGGGGCCCATGGAAACACGGCCAGGATGGCCGTGCCACAGGGATGGCCGTCCCACAGGCAAGGAGTAATAGCTATGCAGATACGTGATTGCTCACGTAGAGAGTTTCTGAAGACATTGGGTATCGGGGCAGTGTCGCTCGCTGCTGCGGGGTGCACGACCTCCTCTCAAGGGCCCTCTCGCAGCCGGTGTTCGGCCCGCAAGCCGAATATTGTCTTTATTCTTGCGGACGATATGGGCTACGGGGACCTGGCCTGCCAGAATCCTGATTCGAAAGTCCCGACGCCCAACCTCGACCGGCTCGCGAAGCAAGGCATCCGTTTTACGGATGCGCATTCGCCGTCAGCAGTCTGCACGCCAACTCGATACGGTGTACTGACGGGGCGATACTGCTGGCGAACACGCTTAAAAAGAGGGGTGTTTCGGCCGTGGGACCCACCATTGATTGATGAAGACAGGCCCACCGTCGGCTCATTTTTGAAACAGCACGGATACCATACGGCCTGCATTGGCAAATGGCATTTAGGCTGGGACTGGCCAAGCAAAGATGACAAGCCGGTAAAACCCGGTTGGGGTGAACCAGGCTGGAATGCAGACTTTACAGGTCCTATTGCCAACGGTCCAACTACTCGCGGATTCGATTATTACTTCGGTACAGACGTCCCCAATTTCCCGCCGTACTGTTTTATCGAGAATGACCGAACTATAGGTGTGCCGACAGTAAAGAAACCGGATTCGATGTTCGGAAGTCCGGGGCTAATGCTTGAGGGATGGGACCTGACACAAATTTTACCCGGGCTTCAGAAGAAGGCGGTCGAATATATCAACGGACACGCCGGCGCCGGAGCCCCATTTTTTCTTTATTTTCCACTGACAGCGCCACATACGCCAATTGCTCCGGCTGAGGCATATCGGCGGAAGAGTCAGGCCGGAGCTTACGGCGACTTTGTTCATCAGGTCGATGCAGTTGTGGGCAGTGTTCTGGATGCGCTTAAGCGTAATGGTTTGGCGGAGAACACGCTTGTCATATTTACCAGCGATAATGGCTCGCCCGGCCGCGATGGGACCAACATGAGCGGTGCGGTGAATTCCGTAAGAAGATTTGGACATAACCCAAGCTACGTTTACCGCGGCATCAAGGCCGATGTCTGGGATGGAGGGCACCGCGTACCCTTCATCGCCCGTTGGCCGGGGAAAATCCCACCCCGAGCCGTCAGCACCGAACCTATATGTCACGTGGACTTGATGGCAACGTGCTCGGCGATTCTTGGCGTCGAACTGCCGGATGACGCCAGCGAGGACAGCTACAACATATTGCCGGCACTTCTGGGCGCCGAATTCGATAAGCCCACGCGCGCGGCGGTTGTGCATCATTCCGGTAATGGCATGTTTGCGATAAGGCAGGGAAAGTGGAAGCTGATTTTAGGACGCGGCTCGGGCGGATGGAGCGGCAAAGGAAAGAAAACCGACCCGCCTGTCCAATTGTACAATATGCGGGGAGATAAATCTGAGAAGAAAAACCTATGCGCTGAGCATCCCGAGGTTGTCGAGCGTCTGACGAAGCTGCTGGCCAAATACAAGAAAGAAGGACGAAGTCATCCACCGGGCAGGAAAGTTTAACATAACAGGATAGATGGGCGAAGGAATGAAAGAAAATGAAAAGTAGAACATGTCGAATATTTGTTGCGGTGCTTTTGGGTTTTTTGCCGGGGTGTCTGAATCAAAAGAAAACCTGCATCGACCGAGCGGGTCCAAGGCGCGTTATCAGTTTAGACGGCACCTGGGAAATTGCCGAAGGTTCGATGGAATCTGTTCCGAAGACCTTTGAGCACAAGGTCCCCGTACCCGGCCTGGTCGATATGGCCGAGCCGGCTTTTGTCGAAGTCGGCCGGAAAAGTGAAAAACGAGAGGCCTTCTGGTATCGCCGCACATTTACCGTCAAAGGGACCATACCTGAAGTAGCTCTGCTAAAAATCCACAAGGCCAAATACGGCACTCGGGTATTTCTGAACGGCCAGCTCATTGGTGACCACCTGCCCTGTTTTACGCCTGCCTTGCTTGACGTTCGCGACCACCTTAAAGGCTCCGGAGCAACAAATGAAATTATAGTGCGAGTGGGTGCATTTCGTGACTCTGTCCCTCAAAGCATCCCGTCGGGCTGGGACTTCGAAAAATATCTCTATATCTCCGGCATTTACGATTCCGCCGAACTCATCCTAACCGGCAAACCTTACATTGTGAATGTGCAGACGGTCCCGGATATTTTGCGCCACAAGGTACGGATTGTTACTGAGCTGCAATGGCCTGACAGGGATGGACGTGCTTCCATATCTTATGAAGTATCGGAGGCAGGGACCGGTAAATTTGTCGGTGCGCTAAAACAGAGCGGCCTGCCCTTCGTACCTAATCAAACTACAAAACTGGACGTTACCATTCCGATAGAAAACTGTAAATTATGGACACCTGAAAATCCTTTTCTTTACGAATTGAAGCTAAAGACGGGAGGTGACCGTTTGCTGGTTCGGTTTGGTATGCGGTCGTTTAGATTTGATAAGGAATCCGGCCGGGCGATTTTGAATGGCAAACCGTTCTTTTGCCGTGGTACTAACGTTTGCATTTATCGCTTTTTCGAGGATGCGCTTCGAGGCAACCGGCCCTGGCGCAAAGAATGGGTCCGGCGGTTGCACCGAAAATTCAAGAGCATGCATTGGAACTCGATTCGTTACTGCATCGGATTTCCGCCGGAAATATGGTACGAAATTGCCGATGAAGAGGGATTTCTCATACAAGACGAATTTCCCATCTGGTTTCTCGGCAGGGAAAATTGGCCGAAAGCTCTCAAAAGCGACGCTATCGCCGCAGAATATACTGAATGGATGCGGGAAAGATGGAACCATCCGTGCGTAGTTATCTGGGACGCTCAGAACGAAAGTGTGACTGATGAGACCGGCAAGGCCGTCCAGACTGTTCGTCACCTGGACCTGTCCAATCGTCCGTGGGAAAACGGCTGGTCCGACCCGCAAAGCCCCCACGACTTTGTGGAGTCTCATCCGTACCTGTTCATCAGGGCCTGGTCGGGCCAGGAACCTTTTCGCTTACGAGATATAGCAAACGTTTCGCCTGTGCCTCATTTGCGGGCCGAACAAAAAAAGCTCGATGTCCCCATAGTAATCAACGAATATGCCTGGTTATGGCTGAATCGCGATGGCACAACGACTTGCCTGACAGACAAGGTATATGAGAGTTTGCTTGGCCCGAATTCCACTGTTGCTCAACGGCGTTTGCTGTATGCACGTTATCTGGCCGCTTTGACCGAGTTCTGGCGCTGTCACCGAAAATGTGCCGGCGTCCTGCATTTTTGCGGACTGGGTTATTCCCGGCCCGGTGACAAGCCCAGACCTGAAGGCGGCGCAACAAGCGACCATTTTCTGAATATCGAGACATTAGAATTTGAGCCTGACTTTGAGAAATACGTTAAAGATGCCTTTTCACCGGTCGGTCTTTGTATTAACAAGTTCGATGAGCAGTTTCCACCAGGAGACGAAGTTGAAGTTCCTGTTATTGTGATTAACGACCTCTATAAAGACTGGAAGGGTAATGTGGTTCTTCGCATTTTACGTGGCGATGAGACAATTTCCGAGCAGACAAAGAATTGTGCTGTTAGCAGTCTTGGACACGAGACTTTATCTTTTAACGTAACTGTTCCGAATGAGCAGGGGCAGTATCAGCTCGCAGCCGAACTTATTACTGAAGGTATGCCGGTTCGCAGCCTCAGAGACTTCAATGTTTCTTCATCAAAGTAGTATAAAATCTTTCTCTCGGCTACTTTCACGGATGGTTTGTTATCATCAATAAGGAATGCAAAATGGACAAAGGTGATAAAGTAAAGCTTGCGGGAGATTCCGGCAGTTCAGTTTACATTTTTATGGTGTGTATTGTGGCTGCTCTGGGGGGCTTGTTGTTTGGCTATGATACCGGGGTAATTAACGGGGCAATTGGTCCTCTGAAAACATACTTCGCCCTTGACGCAAAGGCTGAAGGATGGGCGATGGGTTGCGCATTACTCGGATGCGCGATCGGGGCGGCCAGCGCAGGTGTGTTCAGCGACTGGTTGGGGCGCAAAAAGGTGCTGATTTTTTCCGCGATTCTGTTCTTTATCTCGGCAATGGGAACGGCATTTCCGAAAACTATCACCGCCTTTATTGTTTTCCGAATAATCGGCGGCCTGGGAGTTGGGGCCGCATCTATATCGTCGCCGATGTATATAGCTGAGATAAGCCCTGCCAGGATTCGAGGCCGAATGGTATCGGTCAACCAGTTTGCAATCGTGACCGGTTTTCTGGTCGTATATTTTGTAAATTATTTCATCGCGCTTCAGGGTGACCATGTATGGAATGAGCAGGTAGGATGGCGCTGGATGTTCGGCTCTGAGGCGATCCCGGCCGTACTGTTGTTGGTACTGCTTTTCTTCGTGCCGGAAAGTCCCCGTTGGCTGACCAAAAAAGGCCGTGGTGAGGAAGCACTCATGATTCTGAGCCGGGTTGACGGCGCCGAATATGCCAAAACAGAACTGCTGGAAATCGAGGATGCAATCGCCCACGAAAGTGGGTCGTTAAAACAATTGCTTCAGCCGGGCATGAAAATTGTGCTGGTAATGGGCATTGTGCTGGCCGTTCTCCAGCAGGTAACCGGGATCAATGTTTTCCTCTATTTTGGCACCGAGATCTTCAAGAAGATGGGTTCCGGAACCAACGCCGCTTTGCTTCAGACCGTCATTGTCGGTGCCGTGAATATGACGTTTACCATTATTGCCATCTGGACGGTGGACAAGCTGGGCCGAAAGCCGCTCATGTTGATAGGCTCTGCCGGCATGGGGATATCGCTGCTGGCGATGGGTCTGGCGGCGTACTTCCAGAGGACGGAATTGTGGATGTTATTATTTATCCTTAGTTATATCGCATGCTTTGCTCTGTCCGTGGGCCCGGTAACGTGGGTGATTTTGTCGGAGATTTTTCCCACCCGCATTCGCGGCCGGGCGATGGCCATCGCGACGGTATGTCTATGGGTAGCAAACTACATAGTCTCGCAGACATTCCCTATGATGGATGAAAACCAATGGCTGCTTGACAGGTTTCATCACGCCTTTCCGTTTTGGGTTTATGGGGCTTTCAGTGTTATTTTGCTGGGTTTTGTCTGGCGATTTGTGCCGGAAACCAAAGGAAAAACACTTGAAGAAATAGAAAAACACTGGATGCGATAAACGAAAACCAAGTAAGCTCGTTCATTTAGAAAAGGAGTAGTCAAGATGAAAGTCGCGACGCTGACAAAATACCTTGTATTGTCGTTGTTGTTTTATACGTGCCCTTGTACGGGCGGTTCGCGAACCGCCCCTACTCTGGCAGCCGGGCAAACCAAACTGCTCTGGCAGATTGGCAAGGCCGACAACAACACCGCTGAATTCGCACTTGGGCCGGACAGGAGTAACCAATACTCTGTGACGTTCCCTCGTGATGCACTGTTCGTGGCCGGGCAATCTGACCCGAAACAGGATTGGCCTTACATTCAGCCGGGTCCCGCCGACCTGTGGGCCGGCAGCAAAAGTCATACCTTTACGATTCTGTTCGGCGTCAAGAATGCACCGAGCACAGGTGATTGCGCATTAGTTCTGGACTTTGTGGATACGCACAGCTCCAAGCCGCCCAAAATGCAGATTAAAATTAATGAAGCGAGCTTTATACGCGAACTTCCCAAAGGTGCAGGGGACCCGTCAGCCTTTGGTGAGGTAGAAAAGGGCCGTGAGCACCGGTGCATAATCGAATTCCCGGCGCGGGTGATTGAAGCGGGCACGAACACAATTACCATCACCTCTCTGACAGGCAGTTGGATACTCTACGATTATGTATCGCTGAGAACACCGGTCGTCGTCGAGACCGGGCACGTCGGCGCCACGACCAAGCTCCTGGATGTCCACACCCAACCATTTCTGGTTGAACGCAGCGGCAAGCTGTGCCAGCCCGTTATGGCCTCTGTGCTGCATCTTGGTGAGCCGGTCGAGGCCACAGTCACTGTGAAAGGGTCCAAACCGGTTAAACAGTTACTCAAATCCGGCTACAAGGTAATCGAGGGACTTGCCCCGCTGGTGACGAAGCCAACACAGGTCGAGGTTGATGTCAAGGTTGCCGGCCGGTCCATCGACAAGCGAACCGTAACCATCAAGCCCGTCCGGAAATGGGAGGTGTACCTGCTGCACCACTCGCACGTGGACATTGGTTACACGCACGTACAAACGGAGGTCGAACGCAAGCATTGGGGATATTTCGAGCAGGTCATTGAGCTGGCGAGAAAGAGCGCAGATTATCCGCCTGGGTCGCGGTTTAAGTGGAACGTCGAAGTATTATGGGCGGTGGATAGTTACCTGAAACAGGCGTCTAAAGAAAAACGAGAAGAGTTCATCGATGCTGTCAAGAAGGGCTGGATTAAATTGGACGCCCTCTACGGAAATGAGCTGACCGCACTGTGTCGGCCGGAAGAGCTCATTCGGCTCGTCGATTACGCTCAGAAGCTGAGGCAGCGATACGATTTGACAATCAACTCGGCTATGATTACCGATGTGCCCGGCTACACCTGGGGTATAGTCCCTGTGCTGGCCCAGAGCGGAGTGAAGTATTTCTCCGTCGGACCAAACCGGGGGCACCGCATTGGGTACACGCTATCGAGTTGGGGTGACAAGCCTTTTTACTGGCAGTCTCCTTCGGGAAAGCACAGTATCCTCTGCTGGGTGGCCGGCGAAGGGTACTCGTTTTTCCACGCCGGGCGTCTTGATGCCGGAAGGCTCTTCAACTACCTCAAACGCCTTGAGAGCTCGAAGTATCCCTACGATATGCTTCAGGTTCGCTACTCAATTGGCGGCGACAACGGCCCCCCGGACCCTGGTCTCAGTGACTTCGTGAAAAACTGGAACGAAAAATATGCTTATCCGAAGCTGGTTGTGTCAACTGCGAGCGAGATGTGTCGTGAGTTCGAGCGCCGGTATGCCGGCCGGATACCGAAGGTCCGCGGCGATTTTACGCCGTACTGGGAAGACGGGGCGGGCTCATCTGCGCGTGAGACGTCGATGAACCGTGCTGCAGCCGAACGTTTGGTGCAGGCCGATACGCTATGGGCAATGCTTAATCCCGCACGGTACCCGGCCGAGGACTTCTACAATGCCTGGCGTGAGGTGATACTCTATGACGAACACACCTGGGGTGCACACTGTAGCATCAGCCAGCCAGACAGCGATTTCACCAAGGCCCAGTGGAAGATAAAACAGGCATTTGCCCTCGACGGTGATACTCGGTCACGCAAACTTCTCAAGGACGCTTTTGCTGAACACCGAACAAAAGCAAAAAAGATTGTAGCTGTGGATGTGTTCAACACCTGCTCCTGGCCGCGAACGGACCTGGTCGTACTGCCGAAAGACTGGAAGCTTGCCGGTGATACGGTCAGGGATGACGGTGGAAAGCGTGTTCTGTCCCAACGGCTATCCACGGGTGAGTTGGCCTTCTTGGGCGATGATGTACCGCCCATTGGGGCCAAAAGATTTATTTTCGATGCAGATTCTCCTCCTAAAATCATCGAACAAGTAGTGGGTGGCGCGCCCGAGTTCAAACTATTCTACTTCTGCAAGTACCGTACATCCGACGAGCTAAAACAAGTTGTCCGTGGGCAGTTTGCCACTAAGCTTTTTAACAGGAAAGGTAAATCAACAAAGGTGCGGGACTACACCGTCAGCAGTAATCCCGCTGCTAACCAGTTAATAGTAAGATGCAAAATTCGTGAAGATATCGAAGCGGTACTTGAACTCTTGCAGGCAGTGGATGTGCCGTCGTTTGCCGCAAAACGGCCTACTTTCTACGCTGGACAAACTCGCGCATTTGATTTCGATAAAACCAGGTCCCAAGACGCAGAATTGACTAACAGCCGGATTGCCTTGACCGTTGATAAAAAAACCGGCGCTATTGTGAGCCTGAAGTGGAAGAAGCTAAAAGCCGACATGGTGAATCGCAAGAACGGTATGGGCTTGAACGATTACTTCTATGTGGCCGGCAGAAACCCGAAAGACCCGCAGCGCAATGGGCCGGTCAAAATCAACGTTAAGGAACATGGGCCTCTGGTTGCGTCGTTGCTGATAGAATCCGATGCACCGGGCTGCCATAAGCTGTCGCGCGAGGTGCGTCTCATCGCCGGCTTGGACCGTGTGGACATCATCAACATCATCGACAAGCAGAAGATTTACAAACAGGAGGGTGTGCACCTGGCCTTTGCCTTCAATGTACCCAAAGGTATGATGCGAATAGACACACCCTGGGCTGTCGTTCGGCCGGAACTGGACCAACTGCCCGGCGCCTGCAAGAATTATTTCACCGTGCAGCGATGGGTGGATGTGTCCTCCGTAAGGAGTCCCAAGGACAACGCCGATTACGGTGTTACCTGGGCGACGGTCGATGCGCCGCTGATAGAGGTCGGCGCGATTACCAACGACCCCCGCGGGGGTGTCGGGTGGATAAAGAAGCTCGAGCCTTCAACGACGCTGTATTCCTACGTGATGAATAACTACTGGGAGACCAACTATAAAGCCAGCCAGGAAGGCCCGACGACGTTCCGTTATTCGATTAGACCTCATCGTGGATTCGATTCGGGAAAGGCTTCAAAATTTGGTATTGAGCGCAGCCAACCTCTGATAGTTGTGCCCGTTGATAAAAACGCTCCGCTCCGGAGCTCCATTTTGACAGTCGAACCTGCCGGTGTAATCGTGACCGCTTTTAAGCCCGCTGACGTTGGCAAGGCCTGGATTGTGCGCCTGTTCAATGCAAGTGGGCGGCCGGCGAAAACAAGGATTATTTGGGCGAAGCCGGCTCCTAAAAATGTGTGGCTGAGCAACCTGGCGGAAGAGAAAGTCGCCGAAATAACGGGACCTGTAGAAATGGCGGCATACGAAATTCTTACTTTGCGAGTTCCACGCCGATGAAAGAATCAAAAATGACCTCACGAGAACGAGTTTTAACGGCGTTAAACCATCGTGAACCTGACCGTGTACCTATTGACTTTTCCGGGCACCGGTCTTCCGGCATCGCGGCAATCGCATATCCTAAGTTGCGCGAATTTCTGGGTCTGCCGCCCAGGCCGATTCGCGTTTATGACGTAATCCAGCAACTGGCGGTTGTCGATGAGGATGTGCTGGTCCGATTTGGCGTGGACACCATCGAGCTGGGTCGGGGCTTTGCGCTGGATGACAAATCCTGGATACCCTGGACATTGCCGGACGGCACACGATGTTTTGTGCCTTCCTGGACTCAACCTGAACGCGATAACGGTCGCTGGGTAATCCGGTCGAAAACAGGCAGAGTCCTCGGCCACATGCCGGACGGGGCATTGTATTTTGAGCAGACCTATTTTCCTTTCGCCGAGCGTGACGATTTGCAGGCGGTCTCTGCCGCTCTCGATGAAAGTATGTGGACGGCGGTCGCCAGCCCGCCTGGTCCGATTGATAGTCAATCGCTGTCTGAAGGCGCAAAACGGCTGCGAAAAAAGACGGACCGGGCCATAATCGGTCTGTTCGGAGGTAACCTGTTTGAAATCGGCCAGTTCCTTTATCGCAACGACCAGTTTATGATGCTGTTGGCCGGTGAGCCGCAGCACGCTCACCGTTTCCTCGATAAGCTCGTCGAGGTCCATCTGGCCAATCTCGAGCAATTCCTTGAAGCTGTCGGCGAGTATATCGATATTATTCTTTTCGGCGATGACCTCGGGATGCAGACGGGTCCTATGATGTCTCCGCGGATGTATCGCGAGTTTTTCAAGCCGCGTCACAAGCTGCTTTGGAACCGCGCAAAACAGCTCGCCGATGTGAAGGTCATGCTTCATTGCTGCGGCGGAGTTCGGGAGCTGATTCCTGATTTGATCGAGGCGGGTCTTGACGCCATCAATCCGGTCCAGATTAGTTGTTCAGGTATGGATGCCGGCCAGCTAAAGGCCGAGTTTGGCTCACGTCTCACTTTCTGGGGCGGCGGCTGCGATACAAGGGACGTTCTGCCCAATTGTACGCCTCAGGAGATAGCCGATAACGTCAAAGAACAAGTGAGGATTCTCAGCCCCGGTGGAGGCTTTGTTTTTCAGCAGGTCCACAATATTTTGGCAAACATTGGCGCCGCCAATATCGTGGCGATGTTTGACGCGGTCAATGTGCCGTCTTAGGCGTGGAGCGGCAGCGAATGGGCTCAATTGATTATTGGATAATCGTCCTTTACTTCGGGATTGTCATCGGTCTGGGCTTCTGGTATCGCAGGCGCGCCTCAAGGAGCCTGGGAGCATATTTTCTGGGGGGCAAGAGCATTCACTGGCTGGGCCTGGCGATGTCCGGGTCGGTGTCAAATTTCGATATTACCGGGACGATGTGGATTATTTCGATTCTGTACGTTCTCGGGTTCAAGTCGATGTGGCACCACTGGATGTGGGGCTTCTTGATGGGGGCGTTTTTCCTGGGGTATATGGGCAAGTGGGTTCGGCGCTCGAACGTGATGACGGCGGCCGAGTGGATGAATACCCGCTTTGGCAGCAGACCGGGCGGCAACCTGGCCCGAACCGCCTACGCACTTATGGCGGTGCTCACTCTGGCCAGCTTTGTGGGCTACGCCTTCCAGGGGATTGGCAAGTTCGCCTCGGTCTATATCCCGCTGGAGCTGCTTGCGGAGCATACATCTATCGGGTGGCTGCAGCAAATGGTTACTGTGCACGAAGCCGACGTACTGGCGGTGACAATTATCAGCGTGACGACGCTGTACGTTATTCTCGGCGGACTCTACAGCGTGGTTGTGACCGATATCATCCAGACACTCATCCTGACGGTGGCGAGCCTCGTTATCGCGTACATTGCGTGGTCGGAGCTGACGCCGGCATTAGCGGCCGAGCTGGGAGCGGATTGGACCTCTCTGCGCGTGCCGTGGCGAGTAGAAGAATTCGCCGGCGTCAACAGTGCGCATTCCGAGCTTTTCGGCGCGTTTGTGATCGTCTGGGTGGTCAAGGGCCTCCTGCTCAACGCCGGGGGGCCCGCGCAGATGTACGATTTCCAACGGTTTCTGGCTGCACGCGATGCCCGTGATGCCGCCAAGGTCGGTGCCGCCTGGAGCTTTTTTCTGATTGTCCGCTGGGCGATGGCGGTCGGGATCGTTATTCTCGCCCTTGCCTGGGCGGCCGGCGTGAAGGATACGGAGAAGATAATGCCGATTGTCTTGCTTAGATTGCCGGAGGGCTTCAGAGGGATTGTGATAGCGGGACTGCTGGCGGCATTTATGTCAACGTTCAGCTCGACGGTCAACAGCGGGGCCTCCTTCATAGTCCGTGATATCTGGCAGCCTTACTTTCGTCCAAAGGCTTCCGACAGAGAATCCGTGCGGTTCAGCTATGTGGCCACGCTCTTTCTGGTTCTCGTCGGTGTGGCAATCGGGTTTAAGGCCAAATCGATTGCCGAGATATGGAACTGGATGATGATGGAACTGGGGGCAGGCGTGGTGATGCCGAACGTGCTTCGCTGGTACTGGTGGCGGATGAACGGCTGGGGGTACTCGCTCGGGATATTTGTGGGAATTGCTCTGGCTTTAGCAGGCTTATTCGTCGGCGACATCCCGTCTTTCGTTACGTTTCCTGTGATCTGCGCCGCTTCATTGCTGGCAAGCATAATCGGGTCGCTGGCCACGCGGCCGGTGAGCCAGGAGATCTCAATTTCGTTTTACCGGTCTGTTCGTCCGTTTGGGCTGTGGGGACCGATTCACAAGCAAGCCGAATTGTCGGCGCAAGAGCAGGCATCAAAATCTGAGAACGTGCCGCTGACGATTTTCAACGTTGTTCTTGCTATGCTCGCGATTACCGGCTTATATCTTTTTCCTATGTACCTCGTGGGCCATTGGTACACCGCTTCGATGTTTTGGCTGGGTCTGGCGCTTGCAGCCATAGTGGCTCTTAGATACACTTGGTACAATAATCTGCCCGAGCCTGGGCCGGAAACCGACCCTGATTGATTCGGTAAAATGCTTTTAAAAATTTTCGTCAAGGAGAACCAAATTGAAACGTAAAGTTATCAGTTCATTATCCGCAGTCCCAAGAGGGACACCTTTCGGTGGACACCTTACGGTGGTGACAATCGCTGTATGTGTTGGAATGGCAGTCTGTGCCTGCTGCCGGGAAGTAGTGAATTTCAAAACCATCAAAACCGCGAGCCTAAACGACAAGCGGGAAGCGAGCTCATTAGCCGGTCGATGGCGATTTCAGTTGGACCCCGAAAACATGGGCGAAAAAGAGAAGTGGTACAACAGCGTACGGGCGGTTCGCGAACCGCCCCTACCCGACCGCATCAGGCTGCCGGGCTCAACGGCTGAGAACGGCTTCGGTGACGACATCTCCGTCGATACCAAATGGACCGGCGGCATCGTAGACCGGTCGTGGTTTACCCATGCCAAATATGAAAAATACAGACAGCCGCCAAATGTCAAAATCCCTTTCTGGCTGACTCCGGTCAAACATTACGTCGGGCCTGCCTGGTATCAGAGGCAAATCGATATTCGGCAAAACCGGCGTGGCAGGCGAATCGTTCTGTTTCTGGAACGCTGTCACTGGGAAACAAAGGTTTGGGTGGACGGTGTCGCCGCCGGCACACAGGACAGCTTATGCACACCACATCTCTACGACCTCAGCGAGTTGATGACACCCGGCAAACATCTGCTGACTGTTCGTGTGGACAACTCGATTAAATATAACGTTGGAGTAAACGCCCACTCAGTCAGCGACCACACCCAGACAAACTGGAACGGCATCGTCGGACGAATCGAACTCCAGGCATCCGACAAAGTTTGCGTCAGTGACATCCAGGTCTATCCCGATATCGAAAAGAAGCTCGCCAAACTCCGCATTGTTATTAGCAATGCAATTGGTCGGGACGTTTCCGGAACGCTGACAATCACTGCCGAGAGTTGGAATACCAAGCGACGGCATACGGTCGGGCCTGTGAGCGTTGAGTTCACAGCCAACGGGCCCGAGACGACCGTTGAGATTAACTATGCGATGGGTAACGACGTGTTGCTGTGGGATGAGTTTTCTCCGGCAATGTACAAACTGGCGGCTTCGATTTCAGTCAACGGCAGTGATGGGACATTCCACGACCAGAGAACCGTCACGTTTGGCATGCGCGAGTTCGGCACCGAAGGTACACAATTCACCATCAACGACCGGCTCACTTTTCTGCGGGGGACGCTCGAATGCTCCATCTTCCCACTCACCGGTTATCCGGATATGAGCGTCGAAGGGTGGCTGAGGATTATCCGAATAGCCAAGGCCCACGGACTCAACCACATCCGCTTTCATTCCTGGTGCCCGCCCGAAGCGGCGTTTGAAGCCGCAGACCGGGCCGGATTCATGCTTCACGTCGAATGTCCCGCATGGACAACTATCGGCAATGACAAACCCATCGACAAGTTCATTTATGACGAAGGCGACCGCATTCTCAAGGCCTATGGCAATCACCCATCTTTTTGTATGCTTGCTTATGGGAATGAACCCGGCGGCAGCAATCAAAAAAGATTTCTCGGCGACCTCGTAAACTATTGGAAGCAAAAAGACTCCCGCCGCGTCTATACCAGTGCAGCCGGCTGGCCCATCATCCCGGAAAGCGACTTTCACAGCACACCCGCTCCACGCGGTCACCAATGGGGTTCGGGCCTAAAAAGCCGCTTCAACGCAAATCCGCCGGAGACCAGCACCGACTACAGCGACTTCATCCAAAACTACGATGTCCCCGTCGTCAGCCACGAGATAGGCCAGTGGTGTGTGTATCCCAACCTTAAGGAAATCAAGAAGTACACCGGCGTCCTACGGGCCCGCAATTTCGAAATCTTTCGCGATTCCCTCGCAGACCACCACATGCTTGACCAGGCCGAAGATTTCCTGATGGCCTCCGGCAAGTTACAGGCCTTGCTCTACAAAGAAGAGATAGAATCCGCCCTGCGTACTCCCGGTTTCGGTGGTTTCCAGCTCCTCGACATCCACGATTTCCCAGGCCAGGGAACCGCGCTCGTTGGAATCCTCGACCCCTTCTGGGACTCCAAGGGCTACATCGAGCCGAAGGAGCACCACCGGTTCTGCTGTGAAACTGTGCCGCTTCTGCGGATGGAGAAACGGACGTGGACAACTGCTGATACGTTCAGTGCCGGCGCCGGCATTGCCCATTTTGGGCCGGCTCCAATTAAAAATGCCGTCGCACTCTGGTCCATAAACTATACCGATGGTCGGGAATTCGCATCCGGAAAACTGCCTTCTGACACCATCGGGGTGGGTAATGGAATCGAGTTGGGAAAGATTGAAGTGTCACTTGCCGATGTGGCTGCGCCTGCAAAGCTGACAGTTACGGTGTCGCTGAAGGGGACGGATTTTACAAACAACTGGGACATTTGGGTCTACCCCGCTGGCCCGGATACCAAACCACCTGAGCATATACTAATTGCCGATAGTTTAGACGAGCAGGTTGAGACAGCTTTGAAGGCAGGCGGGAAAGTGCTGCTGATGCCGCCCTTGAATACGATTGATAGTGACATACCCGCGGGCTTTACGACAATCTTCTGGAACACGCAATGGACAAGAAAGCAGCCTCCTCACACTTTAGGGATTTTATGCAATCCTAAGCATCCAGCTCTGGCGAAATTTCCCACGGAATTCCACAGCAACTGGCAGTGGTGGGACCTCGTGACAAAATCGAAATTTATGGTCCTCGATGGCTTTGGGCCGAAGTTGCGGCCGATTGTACAGGTCATCGACGACTGGAACACAAATCGCAAACTTGGGCTTATCTTCGAAGCTAAAGTTGGCCGCGGCAGGCTCCTTGTCTGCAGCATCGACCTGCGCAGTAATCTCGACAAACGTCCGGCTGCAAGGCAAATGCTTCACAGTCTCCTGAAGTATATTGAAAGCGAACGTTTTGACCCACGCCATAGTGTCGAAATCGAACTCATTCGTAGTTTGCTCAGGAAGCCATCTTTATTGAGCAATGCAAAAGTGGTAAACGTCGACAGTGAAGCTCCGGGCTGCGTTGGCGGCAACGCTATTGACGGCAACCCCGGCACCATCTGGCATACCGAGTGGGAGGCAAATCCCCCGGTATATCCGCACAGTATCACGATTGAGCTTCAGGAACAGACCGAAATTAAGGGGCTCACATACCTGCCAAGACAGGATATGTCAAACGGCTGGATTGCTGAGTACGAAATTTTTATAAGTACGGATGGCAAAAACTGGGGTGAGCCGATTGCCAGTGGAAAGTTTCAGAAAGGCCGTGACAAGAAAAAGATTGTGTTTGCCAAAAGCCACAACGCCAGGTTCGTTCGTTTTGTTGCCGTTTCCGGATTCGACGGCCAGATATTCGCCTCCGTAGCAGAACTCGATGTCATCCCGGTTTCAGATTAGCAACTCCAGCTTACCAGAAGATAATGTAGAAAACGGCCACCGCTGCCAGCACCAGACCGCCTGCCAGTTTCACTTCAGGCGTTGTTCTAATATCGATGTCCTCACGGACCGGCAGTTCCTTTGGTTTGTCTAATGGTTTAAAGAAGGTGATTAATCCCATAATCATCAGTACAAGCAGGAAAGCAATCGCAACCTGAATCAGGAAGTGCAATTCTCCTACGAATGCCTGAAACAGTCCATAGATAATCGGCCCGGAAATCAGCGCCGCCACCCCCGCCAATCCCGGCGCTTTGGGCACCATCATACCGAACAGAAAAGCCGCTACGGCACCAGGCCAGATGTACCCCTGAAACTGCTGAATATACTGAAAAACTCCACCGAACTTCGGGTTGTCCAGCCGAGGCGCAAGCAGGCAACCTGCAACTATAAAAACCAGCGTCATCACACGCCCCAGAAGCAATAATCGTTTCTGCGAAGCATCGCGGTCAAACATCCGGTTATATACATCCATCGTAAAAATCGTGGAAGCTGAGTTCAACATCGAAGCCAGAGAGCTGATGACCGCGCCGGCAATGGCTGCAAACATAAATCCGCGTAATCCCGCCGGTACGAGGTTGCGAATCAACATTGGAAACGCTTCATCAGCCTTTGCCATCTGGTCGCCGTAGAGCTGGTTGGACATAATCCCCGGCATTACAATTGCGAATGGAATCAACAACCAAAGAGCGCCGGCGAAGATAACACCCAGTTGGCCGTCGCGAAGCGTTTTGGCTGCCAAATTACGCTGCACGATAAACTGGTTCAAACCGCAGTAATAAACTATCACAATCCACATACCGGAGAACACACCCGTCCAGGGCAGTCCCTCATGGTCGGCGGCAAGGACCATGTGCAGTTGGCTTCTGTTGACAGTCGAAAACTGCTCCCAGCCTCCGCAAGCGTGCAGACCCAGAAAAAAAGTAATTACACCGCCAAGAAGCAGCGCTCCTCCCTGGAACAAATCAGCCCAGGCCACAGCTTTGAGTCCGCCCCAGGCGGTATAGGCCGCGGCAATCAATCCGATGAGCCAGACGCCCACAGTCAAGTCCATATCGAATATCTTATGCAGGGTCAAACCTCCGGAATAAAGTACGGCTGTCAGCAGAACCGCTATATAAATTACAACTGTGGTCAACGCCATAAGCGCACGAGCTGCGGAATTATAGCGATATTCGAGGTATTCCGGCATCGTATAAATGCCCGCTTTAAGGAAGCGGGGCAATAAGGTAAAGGCAATCACTACAATGCCGATACTCCCAACCAATTGCCAGTTGCTCACTGCCAGCCCCACACTGCCGGCGCCCTGGCCGGCCATCCCCACAAACTGCTCGGTTGA
>DUZJ01000015.1 GCA_013349615.1 Planctomycetota bacterium
GCGGGGCAATAAGGTAAAGGCAATCACTACAATGCCGATACTCCCAACCAATTGCCAGTTGCTCACTGCCAGCCCCACACTGCCGGCGCCCTGGCCGGCCATCCCCACAAACTGCTCGGTTGAGATATTGGCGGCCACAATCGAAAAACCAATTAACCACCACTTTAAGCCGCGACTCGCCAGGAAGTAATCTTCGCTGGTCTTTTCCTTGCGGCTTTTGGCCATACTGAAACCAACGACAGCCCCGATAAATGCTACGAACACGCCGATGTCAAAAAAGTTCAAATCCATATAACATACCCGTCATCAACTATTCTGCCGTCATTAAAATCGGCCAGTTATTATAGCCGCTTCTCTGCCGACTACAACAGCAATCAACGCATCTTTTCAGCATACGCACCGAAGTCGCAAACCTTTGAATATAAATAGCACAAGTAGATTTTCTGTTGTAACGAGCAGATATTTTGTTAACCTAACTAACATGCGGATAGCGTTAGGACAATTTAACGCCATCGTAGGCGATTTAGCCGGCAATGCCGAGAAGATGCGCAATATCTACGCCGACGCGCTTCGGTCCGATGTCGATTTGTTGGTCTTTCCGGAACTTGCTGTCTGCGGTTATCCGCCGGAAGACCTGCTCCACAAAAAGCATTTTTTGCAGGAGAATCGTTCGACAGTCGACAAACTTGCCGCCGACTGCCCGGACAAAACAATAATAGTCGGCTTTGCCGAAAGCCACCAGGGCGATACTTACAATTCTGCCGCTGTGCTGCAAGCCGGCCGGATAAACAAAATATATCGAAAGGGGCAGCTTATTGATTACGGTGTATTCGATGAGCGGAGGTATTTCCAGCCCGGCACCGGGCCAGTGGTAATCAATGTGGCCGACCTGAACATCGCGGTCACAATTTGCGCCGATATCTGGGACATCGAATGGCTGGCCAATCTCCTCGGCTCTCCCACACAAGTACAAGTGATTGTAAATATCTCAGCCTCGCCCTTCCATTTGGGCAAGATTGAGAAGAGACAAGAAATAGTCAGCCGGTGCGCAAAGAAATTTGATTGCGCCGTTGCATATTGTAATCTTGTTGGCGGCCAGGATGAATTGGTTTTTGACGGGTCAAGCTGCTTGGCCGATTCGACCGGTAAGCTCGTTGCCGCCGGCAGGGCGTTTGATGAGGATTTAATAATTGCCGATGTTACTCCTGCAAGTGATGGAACTGTGCAGGTCAAGCCCGTGCAGCCTCCCGCCCCGCAGCCAACCGACCTTCTCGATGAAGTCTACCAGGCGCTTGTGCTCGGAACAAGGGATTACGCCTGGAAAAACGGCTTCAGGAAAGTCTTGCTTGGTCTCAGCGGCGGCATAGATACTTCGGTCACCGCTGTCATTGCCGTTGCCGCTTTAGGGGAAGAAAACGTCGTTGGTATCACAATGCCCTCGAAATTCAACAGCCCGGAGACGATAAGCGATGCAGAAAAAATGGCAAAGAACCTGGGTATCGAATTCCTGACCATTCCGATTGAGCCGATACTCAAGCAGTTCGACCAGGCGTTAAAGGAAGCGCCCGGCTGGGACAGCGGAGGTATTGCTTATGAGAACCTGCAGGCCAGAATCCGCGGCGGCATCCTGATGTCACTGAGCAATCAATTCGGCTCACTGGTATTAACAACCGGCAACAAAAGTGAAACTGCGGTCGGCTATACCACACTTTACGGCGACACTGCCGGCGGCTTTGCCGTTATAAAAGATGTGCCCAAAACGATGGTCTACAAACTGGCAGAGCACGTAAATAAAACAGCCGGGCGGCAGATTATACCTGACGATGTGATAAACCGTCCGCCTTCTGCTGAACTAAGGCCCGGACAGAAAGATAGCGACAGCCTCCCCGATTATGATTTGCTTGATAAAATCCTCAAAGGCTACGTTGAAGAGGACAAATCCGTACAGCAGCTTGTTGAATCGGGTCTGCCGAAAGATGTTGTCCTGCGTGTTATTCGTATGGTCGATAGAAATGAATACAAGAGAAGACAATCTCCGCCGGGCGTAAAAATTACGCTAAAGGCCTTTGGAAAAGACCGCCGTCTGCCCATCACAAATCGCTACAGCCCTTGCAGCGATACGGTGTAACCCCGCGGCACCAGCTACCCTGATTTCCTGATACCCTGATAAACTGATGTTCTGATACCCTGTTCTCCCGCAGCCGCTATCTTCCTGCGAGGGCATCTGCAATAGCTCTGCCGAATTGGATTGCAGACATTGGGCCGTTGCCGGTTATTATGAGCCCGTGCCGTTCGACGGGAGTGCCTGTATAGAGAGCGCCGGCTCTTTGGAGTCTCTCCCGCTCGGATGGAAAACTGGTAACTCGGACGCCGTTGAGCAAGCCGGCATTGGCCAGAATCGCGGGTGCGATACAAATCGCCCCAAGCACTTTTCTCCTGGCCACCGCCTCGCGGGCGATAGTCCACGCAGCCCGGCTGTGGAAATACTCCATCGCACCGGCGCCGCCTACAAAGATTATCGCATCGTATTCATCAACGGCAATCTCGCTGACGAGTATCGTTGCCTCGGCCCTCCGGCCAAGCATACCCTTTACAGGTCCCTTCTTGCTGCTTGCTACGACCGTATTCACTCCCGCCTCGGTCAGCACGCGCATTGTTTCAAAAAGCTCCTCATCGCGAAAATTCTCCCTGGCGATAATCAATACCGCTCTTTGCGCCTTAGGGCGCTCTGTCGTACCGGTTTTTTCTTCTGTTGTTGGCGCAGCCGGGTAGCCAACGGAAATTATCAGAAGCGGCTCGACATTTCTCGACAGTTTGCAAACTCTGCTGACTCCCCTTGCTTCGAAACCGCCGATTAACACAGACCCCAGACCTAAGCACACTGCCTGCAGTTGAATATTCTGAGCGATGTGCCCGGCTTCCAATAACATATATTTGTTTGCTTCACCGCGGAATTTGGCCGCAAGCTTCCTCTCAGAGCCTGCGATAAGAATATTACACGCTGCGTGAGTCGCTGCCAATCTGCCTCGCACATCCAGGTTTGAGGTTTGTTCTAAGCTGTGTTCGGCGGCGTTGTAAACAAACAGCCCATCTTGTGTTGCAAAATACAGGGTTATCGGATAAATTGCCCCCGCTGATGGTGCCGTTCGGAGACCTCTTACCGGCTCTGTTATGCCCTGGCCGGCCCACGCCAGTTGCCCAATCTGTGAAAGTTTGAGCTGTTGGCCGGTGAACTGACGCACACTGCGACGCTTCGACAATGCTTCCTCGAAACTCATCGGACCTGTTGACTTAGGCTCAGAAAGCTGAATTACTTTTACGGGTGAAACACGAGGCCTGCGCTGGCCGAGGCAAAGGACTGGCACACCTGCTAAAATTAGTGCAAAAATCACAAAGCGTTTCATTTGTTGGTCCTCCAGATAAATTTTTCAAGTAGTGAGCGACAATTACTGCATATTATACATTCGGAATAAACAACAGGAAACCTTTCTGAAAAATTCAAAACCAATACCAAATTTGTTTTACCTGCCGGCGTCAATTACCGCCTCAGTCCTCGTTTCTTTCGATGACTGTTACCACACTTTTTTGGGCGTGCTTATAAATCAAATGGATGTTCCGCAAATATATGAGGGTATTGAGCGAAAAACCAAGCATAAGAACCGGATTTTTTATGTGGACAGAATAGCTTAGTAGAATCAGACTTCCCGCCAGTGACATAAACCAAAAAGCCGTCGGCACATGAGACCTTTTTTTATATTCACTAACTATCCACTGAAGGATAAACCGCCCGCCGAATACCACCTGACCAACGAAGGCCGCCGTTGCCCAGACAGGGTCTTCCACTATCTGTTCCGTTATCGCACTTTTGAAAAATTCAATTATTGAATCGAACATAATTTTTCTCCAGTTTTTCATCCATTTGGAAAACTACCTGTTACATCATAAACAAATCTCTGGTAAAATCAAAGCGCCGCCTCTAAACAATTAAGATTTATTGTTTGGGCGACCTTTTATAAAACTCCTGGTTACCGTAGGCGCTCTCAATGGCTTTATCGCAACGACAAAAGCTGATTATAATACCATTGCTGATTTATTGGCCTCTCATCTTCGTACTTGCGCATGTGCCCATTCCGCAATTGGTTCGCAAAGCCGGGGTGTCCGATAAAATTATTCACTTCATTGCCTACCTAACTTTGGTTTTTCTGCTGTGGTTTGCAATCAGTCCTGACAGGAAGGTGAGCTGGCGCAGAGCCGCCGTTTGGTGGGTACTCCTGGTGACGGTTTGGTATGGCGTCGTTGACGAAGTGCTTCAGAGCTTTGTGGCCGGGCGTAGCTGTGATGTTAGGGATTTTTTCGCCGACCTCGCAGGTGTAACCACAGGCTTAATTCTGTTTGCATTTTTCT
The DNA here is from genome assembly GCA_013349615.1 of Planctomycetota bacterium. Lineage (GTDB taxonomy): Bacteria > Planctomycetota > Phycisphaerae > Sedimentisphaerales > Anaerobacaceae > CS2-K091. The sequence goes on from DUZJ01000015.1 coordinate 4,405, forward strand.
CATTTTGGCCCGCATTCCTTGTGGTAACGGGCATTACCATCTTCGCTCTATCAAATTTGACTCGAGTGAATCTGGCTGACCTGCTGCCGGTAACCAACATGGCGTTTCATCTATTTGCCTATCCGTTTTTTGCTATGCTTTGGATTCAAAATATGCACCTTTTCCTGCCGTTAAAAGCGTCAAAACCCAAATGGCTAATAGCGGCATCAGCCCTACCGATAGGTCTCCTGGTCGCAGTAGAATTATATTCTGTAATTTCCGGCAAAGATTTCAGATTGCAAGATGTAATCATCGCCGCCGTAGGAATCGCAGCCGTTGTTATTACGATTTACCTCATCGGCTTATTTCGCTGCCGCCGAACTTGATGTTCCGTCGGCGCATAACGGGAAAGTTATTACCCCGTGGCGATTAAGGTTTTGCGAATGGTTTATACAGTGGGTCGCCTATCAAAACCAGTTGCCACGAATTAAACGGCTTTGTGCGGTAGTATGCCTCAACAAGACAGCGGCCGCTGAATAGTGCCAGGAAAAATGCCTTTGGCTCCGGAAATGAATGAAGATATGGCTCAGCCACCGCCCCTAATGTTGCAGTTATCCCGTCCCTGAGCATGGCCGGACACCACTGACTGCTCTCCGGGTCGCGAAGCTCCACTGCTTCCAGGCTCGAAATATGATACCCTATCGCGCCGTCGACAAAATCGAAGGCATCGATATATTTTTTCAAGCTATACCAGCCGCAATAGATGGCCGTTCGGGGACAGGCGCCGGCTGTGAAAAGTTTTCCCGTCCGTTCCTCTCTGACAACCATTTTCGTTCGCAACCGTGTAAACGCCGCCAGCTCCCGCAAAGATTGGTCAAAATGACCGGGTGAATAGGGCTTGTTGTCATCTGCGATACCGCGCGAATCGATGTAAGCAATACCTGTCAATGTCCTTTTCTCTGCTGCTATTGCCTTATCGACAAGACTTTTGATTGTTCCTTCACCGGGGCCATCAAGCCGGCAAACCATAAGCGTGCTAAAACTCAAATCCAGCACATTGCCCTTTAATATATTCGGCTGCCACCGGTATAGCTCATATTTACCGAATAACACCATTGATAATTCACTATCTACCGAAGCTCCCGTCTCTTTGCCGATGATACTATCAATTTCCGATTGCAACTGCACAAGTTTAAGATTAACCTTTTCTTGTTGCTTGGACGAGCTGTGCTTCTTTAACTGTTGAATCTTGCTTTTCTCCCGCTCAGCTAATTCTTTCAGTCGTTGTAGTTTGTCTTCCCGGCCTATCAGCGGCCCTCGCCCTCCAACCTTTACGGGCACACCATACGTTGTTAGCAGGCATCTGATTTTCCCGGCGAATTCAAGAGTTGACAATTTCTCACGAACCGGCGAAGCCAGATGTTTGTCATAGTCCAATCTGGTGATTGTATAACTAAGCCCGGCCCCTAACGGTAGGGTCAGAATGTTATCTGCCGGCACACCTCGTTTCCTGCAGTAGTATTGAGCAATCCGTACAGATGCCGCGACGTCGCTGTTGGCTATCACCAGGACCTCATTCGGTTCCAGCGCAAACCCCACCCCACACCACACCAAAATCAGTAAGATAACTACCCCTGTTTTAACCATCATTTCAGGTACGACTTCTAATTTCTCAAACAATTAGCTCCGCACCTACTTTGGGAGTTAATGATTGAATATTAATTCTTCGAGTGCTTTATCAGTAATTCGATGTTTGGTTCTCAAAGTAGGTGCGGAGTCCATAGGACTATTCCGGCCCGTATGCCCTGTAAGGCAGACCGACAGGATAATCTTGGACCACTTCATCATAGTCGTCTAACCAGCATGCTTTCGGATTACTCTTTAAAGCCAGGAAACGCCCGCTATCGGCATCATTAGCTGCCCGATGGTACTTAAAATAGACATAATCTTTTGTCTTGCCGACGATTTCTATTTTGCCGCTCGAATACGACAATACGAACCGGGCCCGCTTCGCCAGTCCGGAAACCCGTGATTTAGCTTGCTCTACAATCTCATATCCTTCTTCGATAGGCATCGTGTAAGCCTTGTTCCCAAGTGCCGGACGACACTGAAAAATATAATATGGAACCGCACCAATAAAGGATAGTCTCGACAGCAGCTCCGCCAGTACCTTGGGGTCATCATTGAGTCCTCTGATAAGTGGTGTCTGATTGGCTACCGCCGCGCCGGCTTTTTGTAACAGATAAATTGATTCAATGGACAAATCCGTCAATTCCCTCGGGTGAACAAAGTGGGTCATCACATATATCTTCTTCCGCTCGGTGCTGTACTTTTCTAACATCTCCAGCAAAGCCGGGTCTCCGACAATCCGATATGGATTGAACGCCGGTATCTTTGTACCAATTCGAATTATCTGGACATGTTCGATTTCCCTCAATTGCCGGATAATATTCTCAAGTTTCGAGGTCGTCAGTACAAGCGGGTCTCCGCCGGTTAGCAGCACTTGGTTTATTTCGTGATGTTCCTTTATATATTGCAGCGCTGCCGGCAGGTCTTGAAGAAAATCCCTGTCTGGTTCCATGAAAACACGCTTACGGAAGCAATATCGGCATACACCGCCGCAAATATTGCTCACTAAAAGAAGTGCTGTGGAATTATACTTGTGCTCGAGGCCCGGCAGAATCGTATATTCTCCTTCATCAGAGGGGTCAAATCGGCCCCACTCCTCAAGCTCCCGAACGTCAGGGATTATCACCTTTCGTATTGGGTCCTCAGGGTCGTCCCAGTCAATGAGCGACAAATAATAATCGGTGCAGTGAAAAGCAAACTTATCGGTGACCTTCTGCAGCTCGGCTACCTCCTGCTCGCTTAATTGCTCTAACTGCTCTATCCTTGTTATGTTTTTGCTCTTAACAGCCATTCTCGTTCCTACTCGTGTAGGGGCGGTTCGCGAACCGCCCCTACACGACTCATTATTTGTTAGCTTGCTTATTGTCTCTCGTCTCCTCGCGTCTCCTCGGTTTGCGAATACCTTTTCTCATAAATATTCTTCCGTCTAAAAACCTGTGCAGTAGTCCTTAGGATTATTTTTAAATCCAACCAAAGGCTCGCCGTTTCCACATACTTAACATCGAGTTCAAGTTTGTCTTCACGTGTTAGCCCCCCTCGCCCGGAAATTTGCGCCAATCCTGTTAGCCCCGGCTTAACAGCCAGCCGCTTTTTTTGTCGTTCGTTCCATTCCGCCATCTGAGAAACATACAGCGGCCTCGGCCCAACCATATTCATATCTGCCTTTAATACATTGAACAGTTGTGGTAACTCGTCGAGCGAATATTCCCGGAGAAACTTTCCTATCCGTGTCAGTCTTGGGTCATCACCTGATTTTGGACTCGGACCAAAAGGTTCTACATCGACTTTCATAGTGCGGAATTTATAAAAAATAAACGGTTCCCCATTTTTGCCGGCCCTTTCCTGCTTGAAAATAGCGGGCCCCTTACTGCTGATTCTTATCGCAAGAATAATAACCGCAAAAACCGGCAAAAAAAGTGCTGTTGCAGGCAAACATATCAATAAATCAAGAATTCGCTTTACTATTCTCAGGATGGCGCTCTCCATACTGACACCCGCTTTTGAATTTCTCAAGTGAGCTAATTTGTAACATTTACCCGACCTTTACCCGATATATTTTTGTCACGATGTGGAAACTTAAATGGTATTGTAATAACGCCCCATAAAGAGCCTAAGCCGTAGGCTGTGTGTAGAACCACATATGACCACAAAACTAAGATGGCCGACGCTTTTGTACGCAAAGAGTGTTTGATCGCAAAAAAACACGCTGAAAAAAGATATACCGAAATGTAGCTCAGGAACACCCACTTGACTGGCGGCCAAAAAAAGGCTCCTAACGAGAGAGTAAGTAGTCCCACGACAAAAAACAATGGTATGAAGTGCCTTAAAGATAAACCGCCCCCGGTCAGCCAGGCCGTATAGGGATTCCAGAGACCGTTGTTGAAGGATTGCTGCCATAATCCACGAAAGGTGGCTCGGTTGTAATAAATCGATTTTATTTCCGGGGAAATAATGATGAGCCCCCCGGCTTTCCTCAGCCTGGAGTTTAGTTCGATATCTTGGTTTCGTGCCAATCTCTCATCATACAAACCGATTTTTTCAAAAACCCCTCTTCGGTACATGCCAAAAGGAACGGTGTCAGCTTCTCGCTCGGGTCCTCTGAGCCTGAACATTGAATTGCCTACTCCGAAAGCCGAACTTGTGGCCGCTGCGATTGCCCTGCCAATTCGCGTGTCTTTCTCCGAAAGAGTGGTCATATACCCACCAACGTGATCGGCTTTAGTCCGATTGATAACCTCAAGACAGTTATCAAGGTAGTCGGGCTCGTATTCTGCATGGCAACTGGCTACGACAATAAACTCTCCGGTTGAGTGAGCAATTCCAAGATTCATACCTGCCGGTGTGATTTTTCGAGGATTTTCTATTAGTCTAATCCTTTTGTCTTGAGCAGCGTATTGTCTTATAATTTCGCAGGTTCTATCAGTGCTCATCCCATCCACACAAAGTACTTCGATATCTTGATGTTCAGAAGTGTGGCAAAGAAAGCTGTCAAGGCACTTCCCGACAAAGCCTTCTTCGTTTCGCATCGGTATGATAATAGAAATCGATATTTCTTCGCTCGTTATAGGCGTTTTTCAATCCTCTTTGCTAATCTTGGCTACGACAATGATTCCTGGTGTAAGAATAACTGTTTTGCATGTCAGAAGCGTTAAATAGGTAGCAGAATCGGTAACAGAGGGCTTTTCTTGGAGGCGATCGATTTCTTGCTGATTACGCCGACTGCGAATTTACAATCGCTTATCCCACCATCTTCTCTTGGAGGTCAGCGAGCTTCGGACCACCTATGCATCTCTGATACTCGAGCACATCGCAAACGCCAGCCAGAACTTTTTTATCATCGAGTTCTGTACTTTCCAGTCTAAAAGAGGCACCTGCGCAGATATTCTCCCATTTTAGTGTCAAGATAAGCCTTTATTCTTTCTGAAGGTCGCGATAGGAAACTCTGCCGGTGGCTTTACCTGGTGGCAGGAGTGCGTCCTCGTCCAAATCGAGACATCTCACAACCCCGGGCTCAACTTCCTTATAGCGATACTCACTCTCCGGACAAACCATAATACCATCAGCATCCGGCTGAGGTAGCGGAATACCATGTCGGCTTATCCAATTAACTCGCCGTGCCGGCGCACCCATCATCAAGGCATAGTCTGGAACATCCCTAGTCACTACCGCACCGGCGGCAATAAACGAGTACCGCCCAAGTTCGACACCACAGATAACAGTTGCGTTTGCTCCGACAGTTGCTCCGCGACGGAAGATTGTTCTCTCATAAAGTTTGTGGCGTACAATCTGCGACCGAGGATTCGTAATATTCGTCAAAACGCAACTCGGCCCAAGAAAAACATCATCCTCAATAATTGCACCAGTATAAATCGAAACATTATTCTGAACCTTGACGTTGTTGCCGATAACCACTCCACTGGCAATATTTGCGTTCTGCCCGAATATGCAGTTCTCCCCAATCTTGGCATTCTTCATTATATGCGAAAAGTGCCATATCTTCGTCCCCTTGCCAATTTCACACGGTTCGTCGACGCATGCCGACTCGTGCACAAAATAGTCTTTCTTGCAACTCATCAAAAATCCTCCGGACTAATAGGCTCACCGTTACTTTTTAATGACTTTTGCCCCGCCTCCAAAACTCGAAGCACCCGCAAGCCATCAATCCCATCACTGCGTACCGGCTTGTCGTCGAGGACGCAATCGATAAAGTGTCTACATTCTAATGCCAATGGCTCGCCACCAGGCACCTTTGGAATCACTATATCCCCAAATCGCAGCGATATTACTTCCGCATATGATGTAGTTATGTCTTGTTTTATCGCCACAGTTTTGTCATATACCCGGATTTTCTCCGTAGCCTCCATATCATCAAATGTCACCATACTTTCGGAACCGACAATCGTCATCTTCCTGATTTTGTGTGGGTCAAGCCAACTGCAATGAATATTCGCCATTTTGCCGTCTGTAAATTTAATCGTGGCGAAAACCACGTCTTCAATGTCTCTTTGGAGGTAACATTGTCCGTGTGCCGCCACTGACACAGGCTCGGAACCAAACAGATAACAGACAATGGAAATATCATGCGGTGCCAGTGACCACCACGCGTTCTCATCCTGACGAACAATACCTAAATTAACCCGCTGCGTATACATATAATAAGGTTGACCAAGCCGGCCTTTATCTATCGTTTCCTTAAGGAAACGCACCGCCGGATGATACTCCAGCAAATGACCTACCATCAATTTCAGCCCCTTTTCTTTCGCAAGCTCAACTAACACCTTGCCATCGCTGGCCTTTGAAGCCAACGGCTTCTCAATGTACGTATGCTTTCCGGCTTCTAAAGATTCTTGCCCAATTCTGAAGTGACTGCCAACTTCAGTAGCGATCACAACTGCGTCAACTTCACTATAGCCCAGAATTTCCTCGAAGTCAGTTGAGGTCTTAATGAAAGGAAAACGCTTTTTTTGGACAGCGAGCAACTTCTCATCCAGATCGCAGACGTATTTCAAATTGCATCTTTTAGCTGTGGCAAAACTGCGGACAAGATTCTGACCCCAATAGCCGGCGCCAACAACCGCTACATTTAAGATATCTTTACCCATGCTTTTATCTCCTTTACTAATTTGCCGGAACAACAGATTTTCCTTCGCTCCATTATGCTCGTAACTTACAGCACGGCTCAAACCTTATCACTTGGCCCACCCTCAACTGGCTTATTCACGGTAACGATATTCCGACTCTGCTTTTTTCACGTGTACCTTATTTGACACAATTACCATCCGCTTTCTCACGGTTCTCTAAGATAGACCCAATCATTGACAAGGTCTGAGCAGCCAATTTATTCCTGTCGAACTCCTTCTCTGCAACTCGCCGGGCGTTTTCACCCATTTTTCGTAAATCTTCCCGGTGCGAATGGAGATATAACACCTTTTCAACAAATTCATCAATATCGTACAAATCACAGCCGAATCCGGCTCCATTGTCTTCGAGAATCTTTCTTTGCCAGCCGCTATAATTCAAAAGCACAGGCTTGCCGGCGCTCAATGAATCAAAAAATTTGTTGGCAGAATTATGCTCCAGGATGGGGTAATTGGCAAATACGACCATTGAGACGTCAGAGGCTGCGAAGATTTCGGGCAATTCTGTTTTGGAGACCGGACCGCGTAGTTCTACATTCGTAAGACCTTCTTCACGTATCTTCTTGATTAGAGCTGGCTTTTCGACGCCGTCTCCGATGAGCACAAAGTGGATATCGTCTTTATGTCTGACTTTCCCAGCCGCTTCAATTACAAAATCGAGACTATTTGCCTTGCCCATCGCGCCCGCGTGAAGAAAGACAAGTTTATCACCCCAGCCGTACTCTTTCCTGATAGCAGAGCCTTCGATGTCCGACCGAAACATCGTAGTATCACAACTGTTGGGAATCACTGCTATCTCTTTATCTTCGGTTAATACCTTTCGTATACCATCGGCTTGTCCAGGCGATAAGGCGACAATCCCAGAGCTGTTTTTATAGATGGTTTTTTCCAGCCATAGAAAAAACTTAATCATGATTTTATTTCTTATAATCCCTAACTCAATCGGTATCTCAGGCCATTGGTCTCTCACCTCAAAAACAAACGGCTTCCGCCGCAGCCATTTTATGCTCATAGCTGGGATACCTACGGTGAGTGGTGTACTCGTTGCGTATACGACGTCGACACCCTGCTCTCTCAGACATATATAGGTCGCAAGCACCAAAAAAGAAAAAAAGGAGATAATCCTTCTGAAGAAAGATTGTTTGTTACTATACTTGGTCGCCACTATAATAATATTGATCCCGTCAATTGACTGCCTCTGAATTGCCCCTTGTCCTGCTTGCAGTCCTCCGATATCGTAGTATCCTGTAAGCACTGTTACCTTGTGTCCCTGTTTTATCCACCGCCGAGCAAATTCGTAGGACCGGGTCCCTGTGCTGCCCTCAGGCGTAGCAAAGTGTTGATGAATATACAGGATGTGCATATCTATATGTGTGACTGTACTATTTTTCAGGAAGTCTCACACCTTCAGAATAATAATCTCCCATGGTTATGCTGGAGATAAAGGACTGTCTTCTTGCTTATGGGAGTTCTCCTGAGTTTTCTCAGGCCACTCAAACCATCATAAATACCTCGGATTATTTGAATAAAACCACCCGTAAAAGGCGATGAGGCAAACCTCACTATACACCAGAGAAGACTATTTATGAAAAAAGCAAACCCTGGCAGGTATTTGTAGTTTATCCAAATCTTGTTTCTTGTCAAAAAATATAAATGTCTTGACCTTGCCTTTTTAGACAACGAGCTTCGATATTTTGAATAGTGCTCAACGACAATATCCGGCGTGTAGAACAGTTTGTATCCAGCCTCAATCATTCTATATGACAAGTCAAGTTCTTCGACGCCAAATATCAAATCTTGCTGGTACAATCCGCACTTTTCATAAACATCTCTTCTTGCGGCGTGGCCTCCACCCAGAAAGTAGGAGACATATTGCGGCAGATTGGCAAGTTCTGGATGTCGCCGTATGGACGCTCTGTGAAAGGGAATACGTGTCGCAGCCTCTTTTCCATCAATAATATCAGTGATCTTAAAAGAGAGCAGCCCTACATCGGGGTGGGAATTGAATAGCTCAGTGAGCCTGCCAAGTGAGTCATCATATCGTAGAACAGCATCGTCGTCAAGGGTAATAAGAAAGTCGCTTTTTGCTTCCTTGATTAGCTTGTTTCTTCCACCAGCCACACCGAGAGTAATATCCGACCTTATGCATCTTATCCTGTTATCTCCAAATACCTCGGCCACCTTACTGCAAAGACTTTCCTTCGAGTTATCGTCAAGAATCAAAATCTCCAGGTTACTATACGTTTGTGCTGCCACGCTCTTTATGCAGCGAATGAGGTCGCTGGGCCGGTCCTTTGACCCTATCAGAATACTATAGAGTGGTGATATTTGATTCATGCAGAGTTCTTGACTGTTCTCTCGCTGCCATTTAGCCTATTTTGCTCGTTGGCTTTTTGAATGGGGCGGTTTCCACAGGTCCGGTATTGGTCCTATTGAGCTCTTAAAGAAAAATGGCCATTGATAGTACCATGACTGGCGGGCTTCTGGTAACAGCAGAGATTCGTCGTACGGAAAGCACCCCAAATCAGGCGATTTGTCGGGCGGCCGTGGATGGTTGAAGAAATCCCGGGCCGGAGCATAATCTTTGCACCCTGAACCCGCGGCAGGGCTCCCCTTTTTTAGGTAAAACGCACCTTTCATTGGATCCAGAAACAGCGGGGCCACGGACAGACCGTGAGGCTGAGGTCCGACATCTTTTGAAGATGGAATACAAAGATTATAATCGACCTTGCTACCTCTAAAGTTATTGCCGTTTAGGTTTTCAATAGTGTCCAGTTTTTGAAACTTCCAATGCGTATTATCTACAACAATATTGTTCACAATTATTTCGTTGCGAGGGTCCTTTACCGCTATTCCGCTACCATTTTGGGCAATTGTATTGTTGACAATTCTGTTGGAGCCGACCTTTGGTGTAGAATACACCAGGATACCCCATCTGGGATTCCTGTATATGAGATTGCTTTCGACCGTACTATTAGCCAGCCGTGGATACAAATGGATGCCTATGCTCGAGTTAAATCGGATAACATTATTACGAAAGGTAAAGCCACTTCCATAAGCATATATTCCATGGTCAAACTGGATGTGGGTGCCGTTATATTCGATGAGATTGTTCTCTATTACCACACCTTTCTCTCCGTGTACCATAATCCCTTGACCGGCGTTGTTATGGATACGGCAGTTTCTTATTACTGTGTGGTCGGCGTTTGCATAGACCCCATCCATTTTAGCTCCGCCAATATCAAATCCGTCTATTATCACCCACTCACAACCGTCGCCCACAGAAATACCATGGCCTGGAGAACCGTGAATAGTTGCTTCATATTTTTGCTGAGATTTAAGAACGGTGGGTTTCTGAGGTGAACCGGCATGTTTACGTAAAAGTGTAACTTGGCGGCCAAGATAAGTGCCCGGCTTAAATATGAAAGTGCTGCCGCCGCCAACCTGCTTCAGGGCATTTTCTATCGAATCAAAAGGGTCGGCCTCTGAGCCGGTTGCTGCTGTTCTGCCTGTAGGGGCAATCCAGTAGGTTGCGCCAAACACTTCAACAGAAATGAAAATTAAAGCAACTATAAAAGCAAAGGTTCTTAACATTTTTCATCTCCCTTTATTTTTGGCCGGCTCCTCATAAATTCTTTCCAAATGATTTTCACACAGTGAATAACCGCATTCGGCCGATCCCTTGTTCCTATCAAAATAACAAATAAGGGCGAAGACTGGCTCATCTTCGCAGAGTTTCAAATGTGCAGGTCAATATCAGCAAGCCGGGGTGCAAACTATTCGCCGGAAGTTATTACGAGGGCGGAGGCCAGGGCTGCTCTTCAAGCCAGACCTCTGCTAAAACCGCAAGGTCCCGAATATCAATTGTCCCGTCCTTATGCAGGTCGGCCTCCAAATCCTCGCCGTGCAACTGCCATTCGAATGCCATAATACTATAATCGCCAAAATCAACCTTACAATCATCGTTCATATCGGCGGATTTCTCCCGTAGTACCGCTTTCGCATGACGGGCCAAATGACCTCGCAAATCCCTACCATATTCTATTAGCACAGATTGCGCCGATTTCGTGGGAAGAATCAGCCAAAACTGAATTTTGGCAAACTAAGGAGTGATGGTTTGGAGCCAATCGTGCGCGAGGACGGCGAAGTCAAGGAAGTTTACTATACCATCACCAAGCTCCGGAGCGATATCGGCAGATAGGATCCCGGGGGGCTGGAGCCATTGACTGTCCAATACTTCAAGGTCGTCGAAGTAGACGGTGCCATCGCAGTTAAAATCGGCTGAGGAAGTGCCAAGAAGCTCAATGCCGCAACGGGCGTTATATATTTGTTCGATTTGTGCAACTGTAAGCTCCTCATTGAAAAACACTACATCGTCGATGAGACCGTTGGCGTAACTTGTCTCATATCTTCCTATCCAGACAGGATGGCCTGATGGTTGCACAGAAACAAATGTACCATTCTTCTTGTCTACATCGTCAACACGCGTACCGTTTAGATATATCTTGATTCCTGAACACGAAGTACCCCCATCGTAAGTTGCGACCAAGTGTATCCATTGGTTTTCATACCCAGTCAAATCGACACTGTAATACCTGCCAATGTAGCAATCAACAACATTTTCGTCATATAGCATAAAATAGAGTAGGGCATCGCCTGGATATGGATACACACGGAATTGCCATTCACCATCAGTATTATATACCCCCTTGGATGCGATGCAGAATCCACCGGCCCTGTGCATATAAACCCACGAAGAGATACTAAACGGAGTAAGGGCGGGTGTGAAATCGGCGTGGTCGGCTATCTCGATGTAATCGAAGGAGCCATTGAAATCGAAACTACCATTGATCTTGTTTGGTCTATCCACTAGCTCATTGTAATAGTCAGTAAGTGTAATGACTTCCAATAACTCCGCGTCTTGTTTTGTTTTTAGATAATCACTTATAGCTTCTAAATCCTCGGTCTTATACTGTCCTTGTACAGGCTCCCCATCGTAAATATCGTGGAACAACAATATGAGTAAGTTACACCCTTCGATTGCTCTATCTATTGCATCCTCAACGTCTGCAACAGGAAGGTCATACACACAAGATAGACAGATTAACTTGAACTGTAAATCGTGGTAGTTAGAAATCTCAAAGTGAGGAAATATCGGATAATAAGAACCTGGTCGAGCTAGAACATGTCTCTCTTTTAGTTTAGTAATAACAGCATCATTGTATCTTGCAAAAGGATATGCGAAGAACTTAGCTGTCTCACCGAACCCATTAGCAACGAGCCAATCATGAGCACCATCGATTTCAGCTTCCATCACTTCCTGTGACACTGCTGTAAGATCTAGGTGATTTACAGTATGATTACAGACATCCCATCCTGCATCTCTCAAAGTTTCTAAATCTTCTAAGGTCATACGCCAATAGTCACCCACTACACCCGTATGTGGAAATAACACTCCCCTTTGTCCATTGGCAGCCAGAACTGGATAAGCTTTAGTGAATTGGCTTATAATACAATCATCGAAAGTTATCATTACCTTTGGTTCAGCATATATACCAAATCTTAGATCATCGAAACTCACACTTGAATCTTCACCTGTTGCAGGAAAAACATACAACCTCGCTCCAATCATTGTATTATCCCAGCTCTCATCACTGGTAACAGAGAAATCAGATTTCGCTATTGTAACATGATTCCAGCCGCTGAAAATATTAGTTTTATAAATAGTCTTTTGAAAAGCTTTAGCGAAGTTACTAACTGAAGAGATAGCGAAGACCAAAGGATAATTACTTAAGGTATCCATATTATGGACATAGAACCAGAAAGAGAAACCATTCCCAGTTGATACATCTAAAGATACAGATTTCTGTAAAATAGCTTGATTACCTCCTGTGGCATTAACCTTAATACTTTGAGTCCCCTGTTTAAACTGAGTTGCATCATTTTCTGCAGATGCTCCTGTTCCATAAATATTCCAATCACTAACATCCTCAAGATCATCAATCAAAACACCATAACTTTTAACGAATGCTCGATTGTTATTCTGAAGAAACACAGTATCCTGCCGGGCTAATCCATCGTGGTCGTTACCCGAAGAGTCCTCAACAGCAGTGCTTGCAGCGTTCTCGTTCATCTTGTAGTGAGCTATAAGTCCTGTACTTACATAATCATACTTCTGTCGTGTTCCAAAACAGACGGCGGATAAAATTAAAAGTACAATGAACGACATCTTTTTCATTTTTTTGTTCTTCCAATAATTAAAAATCTCAAATTGATTTAAGCTGGGATTTCACATATAACATTGTATATCCTTGCTCAGATGCGCCGCTGAGCTTCATTTCTAATAGAATACCAAATTTCTCTTAAAAATTCAAGTTTTCTGGCTGCTTCTCGAAGGTTATCATCCAAAGGAGTCGCAAAAACACGAATTTGACGGTTGTTTATCATTTCTTTCACGTACCTCAACCAGTGTCCCTGTCTGAGAATCAAGGTGTGGTCTCGCCATAAGTCTCGTATAATTTTGCATGATGCGGACGGGTGCATGCGAGACTTATGTCATATTGTTTTTCTTTCTGTTTGGGACACCAAGTTTTCGTAAATAGAACTTAAACGCTTCATATTTGTTTTCCTGTCTCCCTCTTCAACAACCTTCTTGCGGTTACGCTGCGCAGCATTCATAATAATCTCCGGATTGTCGCGTACTCTCAGAATACACTTTGCCAAATCATCTGCATCACCGACTTTATACAGTAAGCCGTCAACGCCATTTTCCAGCCAGTCCGAATTAGCTCTTATGTCTGACACAATTGGAAAGCCCCCCGTTGCCATTGCCTCAAGTAAGCTTAAGCTCGTGCCGTCTCGAAGGGAGGCTGATAAATAAACGTTGTGCTGATGTAAAATCTCAGGTAGCAAATTGTTATCAACACCTCCAAGAAAAGTTATGTGGCCGCTCAAATTTTTCTCCTCCGCTTGCTTCTTGAGACTACTCAGCAGAGAGCCACCACCCACAAAAGTCATCTGAAAAGCAGCACCTTTTGACCGGAGCACTGCTAACGCATTGATAATTGTACAATGATCATATGCCGCCTCCAATTGTCTTGTATCAACCATCTTTAATGGATGATTCTTTTTGACTTTTTGTCTACTTAGAAATGAGAACTTGTCCGTATCTACTCCCACATTCAAGACTCGTACTTTTCCTGAACTAATACCAAGGCTGTTCACCTTTTCCCTGAGATCTCTCGAGACCGTATTAACACAGTCCGCGTGCTTGAATACGGCTTTCAGTAAAAGTCGCCAAACCTTTGACTTCAGATTTAAGTTCAAATCGCTGCCATGCACTGTTGTTATCGTAGGATGAAAGCCACACACCAGCCCCGCCAGACCACCACTTGTGACATAGTGCGTATGTACAATATCAGGCCTTAGCTTTCTTACCAGGTATCGCGCACGCAACATGCTTATGGGGTATTTCCATTGACCTTCAGTCCCTGAATATTTCCCTCCCAAGCCTGTATTGTAAGTTGGCACCCTTTGCTTCGGGCTTGGAGACAATGTAATAAAGCTTACTTCATGGCCAGCTTCTCTAAAATAGCTAAGATATGCTCCCACGTGGAGGAAACCGCCGACTGAAATGAAACAAATATGCATAGCTACTCTTTAGTCTTGTTCGCTTGCTTTCGGTGATGGTGTGCTACCAGTTGCTGAATTTCGGAAATTTCCACATCGGCACGTTTGTCCCACGTCCAAATGTTCTCTTTGGCAAAGTCCAAAGCTCCTTTCGCCAACCGTTCGCGTCTCTGGTCATCCAAGAGCAGGTCCGCAATAACATCACCCAGGCGCCGAAGATCTTCTTCTTCGAGGAGAACACCCGTCACCTCATCTTTCATAACGTGGGAAGTGCCCCCAATGTTGTATGCAACCGTGCAGGTGCCACTATGAAATGCTTCAAATATCTGATTGCCCAGATTAGTCAGGTCTTGTACACTCAGAAACAGGTCAGCGGCATTGTGCATTTTTAAGACTGTATCGTGGGGAACAAATCCCAGAAACTTGACACAATCGGAAACACCAAGCTCGACAGCCTGTTTTTCAAGCTCTTCTCGCAAAGAACCATCGCCCGCGATTACAAGCCGGGCATTAGGTACCCGCCTAATAACAGTTGGCATGGCAGCAATAGACCTGTCTATACGCTTCCAAAAGTCCAACCGGATTGCCTGAAATATCATCTTGTCCGAGGGTAGCAGTCCGGTCGAACGTTTGATTTCAGCTTTATCTATATCGGGATGATAAATACCCGGTGCCGTGCCATCGAGCCAGAAGCGAAAACGTTCTTTGGGAAATTTCAATTTTTCCACGACCTTGTCTCCATGTGTGCCATCGTTGCTTATGATCAGCAAATCAATCGGGAACTTAAAACACAGTATGGGGCCGAGAAAGGGCAGGCATTTATACCAGGGTTCCTTAAACAGGTAGTGGCCGAGCCACGTTCCCCAAAAGTGGACAACATGAGGAATCCGCATAAGACGGCTCAACAAATGACCGATGGGAACCAGACCTGTGTGGTATGAATAGATAACATCAGGAGGTTCAATACGGCGAGTCTTACGGACCGCGAAATAGGCCTTAAATTGTAGGAGAAGCAGTCTTATTTTTAAGTACGACTTCAAATCCCCTTTGGCGGTGCTTTCGATCCATTTAGGCAGGCAGCGTAGATAAAAGTGAATTCCTTTCAACGTAAAGTCCTTTTCACATTTGAACGCGCCGAACACGAACACATGCACGCTGTGCCCTTTTTCGGCTAATCTCAGCCAGTACAGTGTTACCAATGGCATACCGGCAATAGCGTCCCAGTTCTGGCTTTCAAACATATCATGCAATCCGGCAAAGTCATTAGTCAAAAAGTATACCGTTAGTTTTTTTCTTTGGATGAAGATACGGTCTCATTCGATTTCTTCGTACTCATCGGGCAACCTTTGTTAAGCTGTGATTGTGGATGATAAAATCTCGACGATTTTTTCAGAGGCCCTGCCATCACCATACGGATTGCCGCCGCCTGACATGCTGGTATAGGCATCAGTATCCGTAAGCAGGTGTGACGCCTCAGTTGTAATCTTCTCCTTTGATGTTCCCACCAGCTTGGCCAGTCCGGCCTCTACTGCTTCGGGACGCTCTGTGGCCTCACGAGTTACGAGGACCGGCTTGTGCAGGGATGGTGCTTCCTCTTGAATCCCCCCCGAATCGGTTATTATCAGGTAACTGCGGTCCATAAGATAAACGAACTGCAGGTATTCAACCGGTGATATCAAATAGATGCGCTCCAGCTTGCCAAGGATCTTGTTTACAGGTTTCTGAACGTTTGGATTCAGGTGGACTGGATAAACCAGCACCGTGTCCTCATGGTCCTGGACTATTTGACGCAGGGCCTGGCAAAATTCTTCAAAGGCTTTGCCGAAGCTCTCTCGTCTATGCCCGGTAACAAGAATTAATCGGTGCTCGTCGAGAAGACCGTCGGCAAGTTCAGAAATTTTGGGTCTCTGCTGCCGAATGATGTCTCGCGCTCTCAAGAGGGCATCAATTACAGTATTGCCGGTCATAAATATGTTTTCTGCTGGGATTCGCTCTGCACGTAGATTTCCAGCCGCTCTGGATGTCGGCGCAAAACACCAGCGACTTATCGGGTCTGCTAAGCGACGGTTCATTTCTTCCGGCCAGGGGGCTTTCAGGTTGTATGTACGTAGACCGGCTTCGACATGCCCCACTGGAATTTGCTCGTAGAAGGCCGCAATGGCTGAGCACAAGCATGTTGTGGTATCTCCCTGAACAAGCACGGCATCCGGTTTAAGTTCGGCCAGGACTTTCTGAACTCCGACAATAACTTGGCAGGAAACCTCGGAAAGACTCTGGTTCGGCCGCATTATATCAAGGTCGATATCAGCTTTGATGCTGAATGTACTTAGTACCTGGTCTAACATTTGCCGATGTTGCGCTGTTGCTACAAGGGTGACTTTTGTATGCGGTTCCGATTTTATCGCAAGGTATACCGGAGCCAGCTTGATAGCTTCCGGCCTTGTCCCTATGATAATTACAATGTGTTTCTGGGTCATTTGTACGACGCCTCTGTTGAATTGTGTGGTAGTTTCTTGCGCCTTTCTAATGCAGGACTTGTTTCAAATACGTCTTCAATGCCTCCGTGCTGGTTATGGCCTCCGATGCGCAAACCGCTCCTTCCGAGAACACGCAATAACAGTGTTCCTGCCAGTTGTCCCTCATGGACATCACTGTTTCGGCAAGTTCATCCGGGTCGAAAGGCGGAGACCAAATCCTGGTCCCGCTTGTCAGCTTATCGCAAATAAGGCGCAGTTTGGGTTCCACCTCGATAGCTATTGATGGGTTTCCCAGGGCCGTGCCCATGATGACGCCATGGGCGCGGGCGGAAATTAACAGGTCAAAGCTGGCCAGCTCTTCTATAAATGTTCTTAATGTTTGTTGGCTGGGGTCCCATTGCAGGATGTTTTCTGCACTGCTGTTTAGGTCTGATAGCGTTTGAGGGTCAGCTTGTGGGGCAAAGGAAATATAGCGAATCTCAATTTCTTCACGCCTTAATTTGCGTACCGCTTCTTTGACCTTTCCGAAATAGGATTGCCCCACACGGGTATGAGGCCAGTCGCGTACGACTACTCCTACGCGCCGCATCTTGCCTGTTCGTGGCTCTCGTGTTGGGGCCTCGTCCCACAATCTTCTCGCAAAGCAAAGGTCCGAGTATTGCTGAACATTGTCTATACCGAGATTTCTGCAATACTGAGTGCTAACGGTGTCCCGGACCGAAATCCAGTCACAGGATTTAAGCTTCCTGTCTGCCTGTTTTTGGCCGAAGGAGCCTGGCACTAACGGGCCAATTCCTATACTTACGCCAATAGCATGCTCGAAATCGAACGTGCAGTTATGCAATCGTCTCCACAACTTTAAGGGATGTACAAGGTAACGGGAGGCGCGTAGTATTCTACCGGCCTTTGTCGGAGTGCTGTCTCTAAATGAGTAGAATTGCGTGCCTCCACCATAAATCAAAACTTTTCCACAGATTCGGTGTCCGCTTTGGAGTGGAATAAATCGGATATCAGGGTACCATTGGCCGAGATAGGGTCCTGGTCTAAGAATCAGCACACAAATCTCGTTGTCGCCGACAACTTGTCTTATCACTTTCAGGACAGAGACAAGCAGAGCGTCATCCCCAAGATTTCCTACGCCATAGGCGCCCACAACCAAAACGCTTGTGCGTACAAGCACAGTTTTATGTCCTTTCTTTGTACGAAAACAGCGGGGCAGGCATATCCAAAGTCTGCATCTTGTTGGCTGTTCTAAAGACCTCAGCAGCTTACAGAATGGGTGACTTCCGGACCAGCGGGCGTGGTTCCTTCTTCACTAATGACCGCTGTTTATCCTTCTCTGAGGCCAAAAAACAGACGACGAAATGCTATGCATAAAGGTACGGTAGATACAATAAAAGCAGCAGCGCGAACAAGTAAGGGAAACTGAAAAAATGAAAGACATCCCAGCGCCGTTATTACAAGCCAAATAGTTATGGCTTCAGGAGATATCAAGGTGCCCCTTGGGGCCAAACGACGCGAAGTGTACAAAGGAACGAAGCAAATTGTATTTAATGTGTAGGCTATCATAAACGCACCCGCCAGTCCGACTGCCCCAAATCCCTTTAAGAACCAGGCACTTCCTAAAAGCACTACTGCCCACATACCATTGCTCAGGCAGCTCCACCATAGAAGGCTGTTGGCTACAAGAACTCTCCCTAATCCTTGCTTGTACAGCATGATGCATGCATAGAACATTACCAGAACAAAAGTCCTGCGCGCGGTTACACCAGCATACTGCGACCCAAAAACAAGACCCATGATTTCTGAAAAGCATATGAGTGGTACAGCCACAGTTACCCCAATCAGCCAGGATATCAGGATATTTGCACGATTAAATTTAACGCTTTTCTTGGCTTCGCGCGAAGCCAGTATGGGCAGCAAAGAGGCGCCAACTCTCGAACCGGCAAGGTTGAGGGCCATTTGCACCTGTGCTGCCGCGCTGAATATTCCTAATTTGGCGTAGCCCTCGACTTCGTTGCTCAAAAGTGCATTTGCCCCCCACACCACTGGGCCTACCATTGCATTACTCAGAAAAGCGGGCAGTGAAAATCCCCACAAGACCGGCATTTCAGACCGGATGTCCCCATAGGAGATAGCGACACCTGCTTTCTTTGCCTCTTTGCGAAGAGCAAAATGATGGGCGGCGCAGCTTCCGGCCATGGCACAAACCATGCCGGTAATAGCTCCAGACAGGCCCCAGAAATGAACTCCCAGAACTACCAGCAGCAGGTTTAGCAGACCGTAAAATAGGCCAACACGCGCGATCGTCTTGAAAGCTTCGAAGCCGGCAAGACAGCCGACTTGTGCTCCGACAAGGGTATTGAAAAATAGTAATCCGCATCCTATCCACAACTCCATTTTTAAATAGGGGGCATTGATGACGTGTTGCGCCAGATATGGTGATGCGAAAAATACGGCGATGCCCACCAATCCACCGGAGATTAAAGCTACAACAGATGATAAGGCGATTATTCGACCGGCACGAGCGGGATCGGCGGAGCGGAATTCCGCCACATGTTTGGTAGCTGTAAGTCCCAGTCCTAAGCCGGCAAAAACTCCAAACATACTTACTGTATGTTGAATCATCCCCAACTCACCGAAACCGGTCTTGCCGAGAATCCGCGCAACTATCACGAACGCTAAGAAGCGCATCCCCTGGCTGGCTACTGCTGCGGCAACCGACCAAAACGCTCCTTTGGCGAACCTTCTTCGTAAGGAGTTGGCAGGCAAATGCTCTGTTAATTTCTCCTGTACGAACGTGATTAGCTTCATAAGTTGGCCGTATTTACACTGAAGTCCGCCAAAGACCTAAACCGGGGTCTGCTCTTCCAGATGGGCTATAGACTCCCCGGCAGCATATTCATCGGTGTCAAGGAACTGCTCCGTATTAGCAAACTGCCGTTCCTCTGCCAGCACCGCGCCTGCAGCTAAAGTTGTCCAGATTACGCCGGAGACCGCGCTCCAGAGAAGAAAACTTGATCGAAGACATAAAAACGGCATGAAAAACGCCCATAGTTTGAAAGTTCTGTCGATATTTGAAACTGCCCGTCCCCGCGCCGTGCCCCAGCAAAGGTAAATAATAATACCACCAATAATCGTGGTACCAATAATCCCGATTTTTAATAATAGAGTCACCCACAAGTTGTCGACAAAGTAAAGAATTGGCGTATCGATCCCACCGTACAAATCCAATATTGTGCCAAAGCCCACCCCGAACAGTATTTTGAAGAAGTTGCCTCTTATCTGCTCTAAAGCTATCATATTGCTTGCGTGCAGCATACTCAGATAGGCCCTGGTCTGTTCACCAAGATTTGACAGACGGACTGTCAGGCCAAACTTTTGGTGTTCTGGTATTGTCAAAAGGGTAACAGAGACGACAAATACAGCAATTGCCAGGACCACAGCAGTGCGTCCCAAACGTCTATTGCGGATGAGAATAATTGCGGTGATTACAACAATAAAGGCCATGTGTGTTCGGCCCTGTGAATTTGTCATTTGCGCAAGGTACAAACAAAGACAGATGACTGGGAACAGCGAAAAACCTCTGTCCAGAATCCAGGCCACCGCTAAAGGGATAGCAAGAATCAGGAGGCGGTCGTTCCGCATTGTGATTCGACCAAGAAAGCCGAAGCCCTCTGCTTCCCATTCGCCGGTCACTATGAATTTCGAACCAAAACCGTACGGCATGGCGCGAATCACGAGCACAAATGCACAATAGCATGCGGTAGCAATAAGGAAGTGCAGGAGCCACCGATCAAACCCACGGTCGTATATATATAGCGCCGTCATCGGCATCATCCACAACAAAAACCAGGACTTGAGGTCTATCATCGGCATGACAATGGCATACGATTTACCTCCGTGCCGACTTTCCATCAAAAAGACGCTAACCGCAAAATACAGCCCACCGATAATAGTGAAAACCCAGCAGGTAATCAGGATTCGACGCAGTGCGGGACTTTGGAACCTCGGCCGCAGTAGGAAGTAAAGAGGTACAAGAAGACCTAAGATTAGCAGCAACTGGGGCTCAAGCACGTATCCTCCGATTTTCACCCCAAAAATTGCATCCGATTTCGTGTTCCACGGAAACGCAAGCGACACGTAAAAGCTGAGCAGGTAGAAAAACAACAGTATAGGATTTACTAACCTTTGGCCATTTGTAAGATTGCCGAGTTCGGACACCTCGCTCGGTTCTTGTTCGTCAGAAAAGTATGGTTTTGTTGTCATTCTTGGTAACACCCAGGAAAGTCGGGCCCGGTTAAATCCAAAAAGCCCGGGTTCGTTCCTGCCAAACAGTCCTTCATCTCAATCCTCAATTCCGGATAAATTCGCCGGACTCCGTCCCCGTCGGCTGCGCAAAAAACAAACACAGTCTAAGCACTATACGCACAGAAAAAGCGTATCTATCGATATCAAACTTCCGACCGGAAGCTTCTTCTGTATCCTGTCTCCTTCCCTGTCATAACTATCGGCAGATAAAGGACATAGCTTTAATAAAGACCGCCTCCGATACCCTCTGACGGCCGATTCTATGTTAGAATTCAAGCTGACCGTCTCGGCGTGACAGCAACCATAAGTATCTTATCAACAGTAACATAAGACAGTTTGCGCTCCTGGACCAACGCCAGTCGCCAGACCTGCTATGGATTATTCTCTAATAAGGCCGGTTCCTTCGAATTCGCTTCAGAACACCGAAAACCGGAAATCAGCCACGTTGAGTTAAAAACTATACGCTCACTGTTTCCTGCAAGTTCATAGCTTGTTGATAACATCAAAGAGCTTGGAAATGCAATGTATTTGACACTGCTTGAGGATGGCCCCGGCCTGAGGGCAGATATATTATTGTAGTAATCTGTAGCATCTGATTTGATGGCGCCGTAAGGTGTCCCCAAGCAAGTGGCAGTCTCAAGTGAGTCCCGCACCAATTAGGCGTAAGCCTAAGCTCAATTGGTGCGGGACGAACTTGGGGATGGCTCGGAGCAACTTTGAGTAACTACCACGCATTTAGCGTGTTACAGACCACTCGGCAGCTCATAGATGGCCTGATTCAACAGGCACTGGAAAATGCCGGCTGCAAACAAAAGCTTCGCTGCAGCTTTCTGACTGCTTTACTCGCGCAGGACACAGACTGTGTCGTACCGGCCGTCTATTTTCAATCGGCAGCAGCTAAACCTTTCTTGGCCGCATCGACTACATAGCGCTCTGTCGGCTTGGTCCGCGTATCGCGCAGGTGCCTGTATATCTTCACCGCTTCGCTCTTTTTCCCAGCAGCAACAAGCTTCTCAGCAAGCAGTAAACAGGCCTTCGTGGCTTCGACTCTTTCCCAGCCGTCCGATTTATCCGCCGCACGCAGTAGCAGGTCTGCCGAGCCTGCGTCACCGATATTGGCCAGCCCCCAGCATGCCGCGATGCGGACTTCCCTGTCTTTGTTGATGGCTGCTTTCTTCAACGCGCCGACCGACCTCGCATCACGGACCACACCTAAATTCTGTACGATGGTCAGCCGACATTTGCCCCTGGCTCGGGGCAATGCCCTGCGAAGTTGCTCGGCGGCTCCATCGCCGATGGCGGCCAGGGCCTGGGCAGCGGGCTCGCACAACTCCTCGTCAACCAGTAGTTCACCGAGTTCCTCGACGACCTCTCTGCCGCCGGCCACCTGCAGCTCGCGGACAAGGTACTTTTGTACCTCTTTCGGACGCCCACCGCCGATTTGCGAGGCCAGGGTCCTGGCAAATCTCCGGCGAGACCTTTCATTCTTGAGCTTGCAGACGTGCAGTGCCAGGCAGTGAAGCGCATAGTGGGCCTTCACGTCGCCTCCCTTCTCGGGCTCGACGAGAATATCGATAACGCCAATTATATTATCACGGCCGCCCTTATGCATATTCGTAATCGCTCTCTCTATCTTCTCTTTGTCGATGTCGGTGCAGTACATACCCCTTTGGTCGGGGTCGGGCATTTTATTGACAAGTTCGACAAGAGCTGATGATGGTTCTTTCATGTTTATTTTCCTTTCTGCAGTTGAATTCTGCTTGCAGATTCCTATAAATGCCAGGGCGCCCGCATCGGTTGGTTGACCAATCGGTTGGCTTCTTCGTCGCCGATGATTTGCTCCTTGACCGGGTCGTAATGAATCTTTCGTCCCGTGCGAATGGCGATATTGGCCAGGTGCATCAGGCTTACGCACCGAGTCGCTGCCGCAGCGTGACCGCCCGCCTGTTTACGGGTGCGAATCGCTTCGGGAAATCCCACTAACGGTTCAGGGTCGGGCATTTCTTTAATCTTCTTTTGGTCCTCCTCGCTCAAATCGCTCAAGCTAACGCCTCTGGACTCTTTTCGTTTATAAGAAGGCTTTTTATCTACCGGCCACTCGTGGCTGTCCATAACAATCGTAAATCCGTCGGCATATTTCAGCTCGACCCAGCCCCACATTCCGCACGCTTCCGGATGAGCCGGCGGGGCGAAAGCTTCGACCTCTACAGGGCTCGTGTCGTCCTTGGCGAAAGTCCACTGCACCGGGTCGAAGTGGTGCTGGCCCATGTCGGTCAAACCGCCCCCTTCGTAGTCCCAGTAGCCGCGGTGGGTTCCGCCGAAACGGTGCGGGTGAAACGGTCTCAGCGGCGACGGGCCGCAGTACATGTCCCAGTCAAGGCTCTCAGGTATGGGCTGGGGTTTCACATTCACCATCCCGCTCCACTCACGGACCTTCAGTCCACCCGGCTTGATATGGACCGCCTTGCAGGGTTTGAGCAGGCCGCTATTCATAATCTTATGCGTCAGGATGTCTCCCGGATTCGTACTGCTTCTGAACCGGCCGAATGTGCCGACCTGGAAAATGCGATTGTAGCGTTTCTCTGCATCGGCAACCGCACGGCCTTCCGCGATGAACCTCGTCATTGGTTTTTCGCACAAAACGTCCTTCCCGGCCTCCATCGCCGCGATGGAAATCAGCGCGTGCCAATGTGGCGGCGTCGCAATAGCCACCACGTCAATGTCCTTGCGCTCTAACACACGCCGAAAGTCAGTGTAGACCTTCTTGTTGTCGGCATGCCTGAGAAACTTTACATCGCATTGAGCGAGCTTTTCGACATTTGGCCCGAGTCCGTTGAATGTCCCATTGCCCCGGCCGCCGCAGCCAATCAAAGCCCCGCCAAACTTTTCGCTGGGCGGTGTTTGGCCCGGACCACCCAAGACGTGCCTCGGCACTATCGTGAAAGCCGCTGCCGCTCCAACCGAACTCTTCAGGAACTGACGACGCGTTACTCGTTTACCTTTTTGCATAATATATTCTCCTTATCGAACCCACGCACCATAATAGCCAATTACTATATCCTCTTCCCTATAAACAAGTTAACTCAAAAAACCACTTTGTTTCATACATTTACCATAATCTGCCGAGCTTGTCAACTGTCTTTTCGATTGACCACGCCGCGATGATATTATATTAAACGGGTTCCCGGTGGCGTATGTGAGCGTTTTTACCCGCCGAATATGAGTGTGTATCTTGCATAAACTTCAAAAGTTAAAACAGTGGGGTCAGTTATGAAAAAAAAATTAAGCCGCCGTGATTTTCTTGGATTAATGGGTAGTAGTATTGCCGCCTTAATGCTGCCAAAATCGTTGGGGAGATGCAGTACACGCAAGAGGCCTAATTTTGTCCTCATTTTTGCCGATGACTTAGGCTACGGAGACATCTCCGGTTTCGGCCTGAAAAAGTCACCATTCAAAACACCTAATCTCGAACGCATGGCTGCCGAGGGCGCAAAGCTGACCAGCTTTTATGTACCCACCCCTTATTGCGCTCCGTCGCGGGCGACTATTCTGACCGGCCGATACCCCTTCCGAAACGGTGTCGTGTTTAATCCCTCTCCCGATGCCGGCATAAACGATGTTGCTCTGCCCCACTCTGAGATTACTATTGCCGAAGCCCTTAAAGACGCCGGCTACTCCAGCATCTGCATTGGTAAATGGCATCTCGGCCATACCCTCCAATTTTTACCACGCAAACAGGGCTTCGATGAGTATTATGGAATCCTCTACTCAAACGACATGCGCCCAGTGCAGCTCGTCGAAAATGAGAAAGTCGTCGAGTACCCCGTCATACAGGCGACACTGACAAAACGCTATACCCAGAGGGCGGTTGATTTCATCGAGCGCAGCTCCGCGCGCAATCGCCCCTTCTTCCTCTACCTTCCGCACGCAATGCCGCACAAACCGCTGGCCGCCTCCGAAGAATTCTACACACCGGACACACCCGATGACCTCTACTCCGATGTCATCAGAGAGCTGGACTGGTCGGTCGGGCAGATTCTTAGCAAGCTCAAGCAGCTCAAACTCGACAATAACACGCTGGTTATATTCACTTCGGATAATGGACCTTGGTATGGCGGCAGTACGGGCGGCCTCCGCGGTATGAAGGGCAAGACCTGGGAAGGTGGCCTACGCGTCCCTATGATTGCACGTTGGCCGGGCAAAATACCCGCTGGTATAGTCAATAATTCACCAGCCGGAACAATTGACGTTTTCCCTACCATCCTAAAAGCTACGGGCGTCAAGGAACCAGGCGGCTGCATCATAGATGGCAAAGACATCAGGCCGCTGTTGACCTCCGCACGTGCCAGGAGTCCCCACGAAGCGCTTTTTGCAATGCAGGGAACAAACCTGATGACCGTCCGCAGCGGCAAATGGAGACTGCACGTCCGCTCACCCGGCCGTCCGCCGAAGCGCGGCGATGACTGGGTCGACCCTCGCGGTCCCGATGGCGTCACCATTATCGCTCCATACGAGCAGGCCCGGCCCAATGCTTACCCGGGCGCTATCGGCGGCGATGGCCCCAGGGATATGATGCTCTTCGACATTGACGCCGACCCCGCAGAGCAGCACGACATCAGCAAACAACACCCCGATGTTGTTAAACGCCTCAAAGCCCTGTACGATAAAACCATCGCTCAGGTACCCGAATTCAAAAGGCCGCAGCGATTCAAACAATTGCAGCGCATCAAAGGAGGCGACCTGAGCTACGGCAGCTAATCCATATCGAGCTTGACATGATAGTTTTATTGACAGACTTCGGCCAAAGCGAATATGTTGGCGTGATGAAAGGGGTGATTTACAGCATCGCCCGTGATGCAAAAATAGTTGATTTATGCCACGACGTCTCGCCTCAAAATATCACTGAAGCCTCGTGGCTCCTCAAAAACAATTACAAATACTTTCCGGAAAGCGCAGCGTTTTGTTGTGTAGTTGACCCTGGCGTGGGTACACAAAGAAAGGCCCTCGCCGTGAAAACAGAAAACTTCTATTTTGTCGCCCCCGACAATGGCCTGCTCTGGGAAACGCTAAAAGAGCAGAAAATAATTGACATAAGACAAATTCCCATCCCCGCGGATGCAAGCCGAACATTTCACGCAAGAGATGTATTCGCCGTGGCAGCCGCAAATATCAGCATCGGAAATTTCAACGGAATAGCCGAATCAATAAAACAAATAGAGAGGTTGAAACTTTATCAAAACCAGAGAGAAGGAATTGTTGTCAGAATCGACAGGTTTGGAAATATAATAACGAATCTCGCAAAGCAGGATAAGGATAGCTATTCAGTACAGATAAACGGCAAGAAATACGTGATGAACTGCTTTCCCAATTACGAATCGGCAAATGACGACGAATTATTCCTGATTGAGGGCTCATGCAACACATTCGAGATTAGCTTAAAGAATGGAAATGCCAACGATAAACTAAACATAAAGGTAGGAGAAAAAATAACAATATCCTGAAAAATCCTTTCGTTAGTTGCCCTCGACCTCAAAAACCGCGTCAACCACATAGTCCTTCATCTCGTCCGTCAGCTCCGGATAAACCGGCAGCGCAATAACTTCCTTTGCCGCCTTTTCTGCTTGTCGGCAATCTCCTTCCTTGTATCCGAGACTCCTGAAACACTCCTGCAGGTGTAACGGCACGGGATAATATATCTCGCAGCCGATATTCTTCTCTCTCAAATGTGCCAGGACCTCGTCCCGATTCGGTACGCGAATACAATACTGGTTATAAACCGAAACGCATTCAGGACTGACGTAAGGCGTTTGAACGAATGTCCCCTCAAATTCTTTATCGTAATAGGCCGCGTTCCGACGCCGCCCTTCGGACCACTCATCAAGATGCGGCAGCTTCACTAAAAGTGCCGCCGCCTGAATCGCATCGAGGCGAAAATTACCGCCAATGTGTTTATGATAGTATTTCGGCTTGCTGCCGTGATTGCGCATAATAAAGAGCCGCCCGTAAAGCTGCTCATCATTCGTAACAATCATACCGCCGTCCCCAATACCGCCCAAGTTCTTACTCGGGAAAAAGCTAAAACACCCCGTCGCCCCGATACTGCCTGCCTTTCTGCCTTTGTACGTGCTTGTAATCGATTGCGCCGCATCTTCAATAACCGCCAGATTATATTTATTCGCAATCTCCATAATCGGGTCCATATCTGCCATCTGCCCGAACAAATGGACCGGCATTATCGCTTTGGTCTTCTCCGTCACCACCGGCTCAATCAGCTCCGGATTGATATTAAATGTCTTAGGCTCGATATCCACGAATACCGGCTTGGCACCGGCGCGGACGATACAACCGACCGTGGCGAAAAACGTAAACGGCGTAGTAATGACCTCGTCTCCATCGCCGATACCCAGACTCATCAGGCTGTTCAAAATCGCATCCGTACCGCTGGAAACTCCCACCGCGAACCTGCTGTCGCTTATCGCCGCTATTTTCTCCTCTAATTCAGACACTCTCGGGCCGCCGATACAGCGCTGCGATTCCAGCACCTCCGAAACCGCTGTTAACATCTCTTCTTTTATCGTCGCGTACTGTGCTTTCAAATCTAATAGAGGTATCTGCATTAAAAACATC
Source organism: Planctomycetota bacterium (assembly GCA_013349615.1). GTDB lineage: Bacteria > Planctomycetota > Phycisphaerae > Sedimentisphaerales > Anaerobacaceae > CS2-K091. The sequence continues at coordinate 32,195 of DUZJ01000015.1, forward strand.
TCCAACTATAATTGTTTTTTAATCACATCTGCTAACTTACTTTTGCCGTTTTTGCTTATACCACTCAATTGTAGCTTTGAGTCCTTCTTCAAAAGTCGTTTTTGCCTCGAAACCAAAAAGTTTTTTGGCTTGCGATACATCCAGGCGCCGTCTCGGCTGACCGTCCGGCTTCGAAGGGTCCCAGCGAATCTCGCCGGCAAAGTCCGTTAGCTTGACAATCTTTTCAACAAGTTCCTTTATCGTTATTTCAAACCCTGCGCCGATATTGACCGGCTCGGCGCCATTGTAATGTTCCGTCGCTAACAGGATTCCCTCGGCAGCATCAGCCGCATAGATAAACTCGCGTGACACGTTGCCCGTCCCCCAGCATTCAATATAGTCGGCACCGCTTTCATTTGCATCGATGCATTTCTTTATCAGCGCAGGTATGACGTGACTGCTGGCAGGGTCAAAATTATCACCGGGGCCGTATAGATTTACCGGCAGAAGGAATATCGAATTAAAGCCATATTCCGCCCTGTACGATTGCGATTGGACCAGCAGCATCTTTTTAGCCAGTCCGTAAGGTGCGTTGGTTTCCTCCGGATAGCCGTTCCAGAGCTCGTCCTCCTTAAACGGTATCGGCGTAAATTTCGGATACGCGCAAATCGTACCAATTGCAACAAATTTTTCAATATTACGCAGACGTCCCTGCTCTATAAGCTGCACCCCCATCATCAGATTTTTGTAGAAGAACTCGCCCGGATGCTCACGATTGGCGCCTATGCCCCCGACAACAGCCGCAAGATGAATAACAATGTCCGGCTTCATGTCCTCATACATCCGAACAATACCGTCCATCTTTACCAGGTCATAATCTTCGATTTTGGGCACGAGGATATTCTTACAGCCGCGTTTTGCCAGCCTTTCTAAACAATAGCTGCCCAAAAAACCCGCGCCGCCGGTAACAACAACTCGCCTGTCCTCAAAAAAACCGCTCATTGTTCTCACTCTTCTGCCTCTTTAATTATCTTTTCACGTTTGGCGATTTCCATATCCGCGTCCGTCATCATTTTTGCAAGCTCGCCGAACTCTACCTTCGGCTCCCACCCCAGGACCCTTTTTGCCTTGCCGGCGTCACCCAACAAACAGTCAACTTCCGTCGGCCGAAAATAACGCTGGTCAATTTCAACATACTTCTGCCAGTCCAGGTCAAGATAACCGAATACCTCCTCCAGAAACTCACGCACCGAATGACTCTCGCCGGTCGCTATCACGTAGTCGTCGGGTTTGTCTGCCTGAAGCATCAGCCACATCATCTCCACGTAATCACCCGCAAATCCCCAGTCCCGCTTGGCATCCAGATTACCCAGATAGAGCTTGTCCTGTAGGCCTAATTTGATTCGCGTCGCCGCCCGCGTTATTTTTCTTGTAACAAACGTCTCTCCTCGCCTCGGCGATTCGTGATTAAACAAAATCCCGTTACACGCAAACAGACCGTATGCTTCACGGTAATTTATCGTCTGCCAGTAGCTGTACACCTTCGCACAGCCATACGGACTCCGCGGATAAAATGGCGTATTCTCTGTTTGCGGTGTTTCAACTGCCTTGCCGAACATTTCGCTGCTCGAGGCCTGGTAGAACTTTGCCGGTTTTTCCATCCCGCGAATCGCCTCAAGCAGCCGAAGAGTCCCAAGCGCATCCGTATCAACCGTATAGATAGGCGTATCAAAACTTACCCGAACGTGACTTTGCGCACCCAGGTTATAAACCTCATCAGGCTTGACCTCGTTCACAATGCCTGACAGATTACTCCCGTCGGTCAAATCGCCGTAAATCAAGCGCAGCCTGGGCCGTTCGTGTGGGTCCTCATACAAATGGTCAATCCTGCTCGTATGAAAAGATGAGCTGCGCCGAAGGATGCCCAGAACCTCGTAATCTTTTTTCAGCAGCAGCTCCACAAGATATGAGCCGTCTTGCCCCGTAATACCCGTAACCAATGCCTTCTTCATAGTGTCCCTCAAATTTCCATATCTCACTCCCGCAAAGGCCGGAGCGAGGGAACCTATATTTAGCCCACAGTTTCACTGGGGGGCCTCTCTTTTTTAATCCTTTTTTTTATTCGTTTAGCCGTCGCCGGCACGGCGACGTCGTATGCTTTTAATAATTACCTGCAGCGCGTCCGTCAGGCTCGTCCTCGGCTCCCACCCGGTCATCTTTTTGACCCGCTCGAGGCTCGGCGCACGTCGCATCATGTCCTCCATAGGCATACCATACGCAACTTCGTAAGGGACAAATTCCTTTTTACTTTTGCTGCCCGTCATTTCAATAATTTTATCAGCAAGTGCCTCGATAGCAATCTCTTCAGCAGAGCCGATGTTATATACGTCCCCTGCCGCCTGCTCGCAGTTCATCAGCCCGACGACCGCATCAACAACGTCCCACACATAACAAAAGCATCGCCTCTGCTGACCGCTGCCGTATATCAAAACCGGCTCATCGGCCAACGACCATTGAACGAACCGGGGAACTACCATTCCGTATTGTCCTGTTTGTCTCGGCCCAATCGTATTAAAGAACCTGCCAACCACGGTGCTCAGACCGTACTGTTGATGAAAAGCAAGGGCAAGGAACTCGTCTATCGCCTTACTGCACGCGTAGGACCATCGCGGGACTCTCGTGCTGCCTAACACAATATCGTCATCTTCATGGAATGGGACCGTCTCGCTTTTGCCGTAGATTTCGCTGCTGGAAGAATAAAGACCTTTTTATTGGTCTTATTGGCCGCATCCAATACCACCTCAGTACCGCTGATATTCGTCTCTATCGTATGCACGGGCCTCTCGGCTATCAGCTTGACACCTACAGCCGCGGCTAAATGAAAGACCGTCTCGCTCCGTTCCACAAGGGCGTCCATCAGCTCAGCGTTCCGGATGTCACCCTCAACAAAATTAAACTTGTCCTTGTCTTTGAAACTTTCAATGTTTTTTAGACTGCCGGTACTGAGGTTATCAACAACGACTACCTCGTTACCGTCTTCCAGCAGCCGCTCCGTTAGGTGCGACCCTATAAATCCCGCCCCGCCCGTAACCAGTGTTCTCATATAAAACCTGTCTAAAAAACTCTGTATCCCAAAAGAATAACAACTATTATTCAATTATCAATCACGAATAATCGATTTCCCCGGACTCTATGCCGGCTTCCCTTATACACTGCAACCCGCAATACGAGCCGCGAGCGGCGGGTCACCGCCCATAATACGAGCTATACGTCTTATCATTTTCCCAGACCGTAACGCAGTGCAGTCCGGCATTTTGCCTGACCTCGCCGAATTTGCCCACAAGTTTGTTCCACGCAAAGACCGCAATATTTTCTACCGTCGGGTTCGTCCTGCCGAACTCGGCAACGTCCACATTCAGGTTCTTGTGGTCCACAATCTGTATAAGCTCCTCGTCCACTATTCTTTCAAAGACACCTGCGCGGAAAACCTCTTTGTCCTCTGACGCCTTTATCGTAACCTCAACAATATAGTTATGCCCGTGCCCCGAAGGGTTTGCACATTTGCCGAAAACCTCAAAATTCCGTTCCTCGGAAAACTCTTCGTTCCAGAGCTTATGCGTCGCCGCAAATTCAAACTTCTCGCTAAAATAAATCATTTTGCAGTCCCTCGACTCTATCGTCACTTTTCTGAAAGGATTCAGCCTCAGGCTCAATTGGCTTATCCTCGCCGTTCCAAACTTATCAGACAATTGTCCCCAGCCGGATTTCAAAAGCTCGGCTATCTCGAAAAACCCGATATGTTCGCCCTGCCGAAACGCTTTTCTTATTCGCTCGGCGAAAATCGGCACCACGAATTCGCGGACCTTCCTGTCGATATCGAAAACGTTAACAACAAAACCCGTGGCAGGCTCAACTTCGCCGGCCAGTTCTACGAATAATTCGAAAAATATTGACAAGCCTTCCCCCGTTGGCCGCGATGCAAAGGAATTAGAGCCTTCGATGTCCTCCGTCAAAAAAGGGTTAATCGAAAATCGTACCTGCCTCCCCGCTTTATGCATAAACAAAATCCCCTCTTTAATTTCCTTCTCTGCGCTCCCAGCGGTTAATTGCTACTTGTGCAGCAGGCTCATAACCTCGTTTCGGGTTTTCGGGTCTCTCTTGAATATCCCGCGAACTGCCGATGTCACCATTACCGAGCCGGGTTTCTTTATCCCGCGGATTGTCATACAGCTATGCGAAGCTTCCAGCACCACCGCAACGCCCTGTGTTTTCAGGTTATTCATTATAAAGTCGGCTATCTGGTACGTAAGCCTTTCCTGGGCCTGAAGTCGGCGGGCAAAACAATCCACAATTCGTGCTAATTTACTGACACCGAGAATCGCTCCCGAAGGCAGGTAAGCAACATGCGCCGAGCCGATAAAAGGCATCAGATGGTGCTCGCAAATACTGTAAAAAGGGATGTCACGCAGAAGAACAATTTCGTCATAATTTTCGGAAAAAACACTGCGAAGATGCTTTTTAGGGTCTTCCTGCATCCCTGCCAACAGTTCGGCATACATTCTTGCCACCCGCTCCGGCGTTTCCTTTAGACCCTCACGCTCAGCGTCTTCGCCGACCGCCAGAAGTATTTCCCTGACCGCTTTCTCAATCCGTTTGTTATCTACACTCGTTTTGCCTTTATCGCTCATCTCTTTGACCTTTTTATGACCAAAAGTTAGAAATCAGATGTCAGTTTTCTGTCCTCTGTCCTCATTTTGCTGCCACACTCATAAGGTAACTCGTCAACACCCGCACTCCGAATCCGCTTGAGCCTTCGGCTGAATATTCCGTCGCCCTCTCGAAAAGCTCCGTACCTGCGATATCCAGATGTGCCCATTTTTTCTCGCCGACAAACTGTCTCAAAAAAGCTGCTGCCGTGCACGCGCCGCCCCACTTATTACCGATGTTTTTCAGGTCTGCTATCTTGCTCTTCATCTCTTTTGCATACTCATCCCCGCTCGGCATAGGCCAGACCTTCTCACCGCTGTCATCTGCCGCCCTTTGCAGTTGTTTTATCAGTCTTTTATCGTTACCCATCAGGCCTGCCTTATGGCTGCCAAGCGCGACCTTGCACGCGCCGGTCAATGTCGCTATATCAATGATAACGTCGCAGTTTTCCTTAACAGCGTAGTGGAGCGCGTCGCACAGTATCATCCTTCCCTCGGCGTCGGTATTCTGGACCTCAACCGTTTTGCCGCTGAAAGTCGTAATAATGTCACCCGGCCGATAGCTTGTACCGCTCGGCAAATTCTCCGCAGCGGGAATTATCCCGACGACTCTGGCGCCCAATCCCAGTCCTGCCGCCGCTTTCATTATGCCTAACACCGCCACGCCGCCCGTTTTATCCAACTTCATCTGGTCCATATTTTCTGCCGGCTTAATACTTATCCCGCCGGAATCGAATGTTATCGCTTTACCGACCAGACCAACCGTGGGAACGTGTGGGCCGACTCGGCTCGCTGGAGTATATCTCAGCACTATCAGCCGGGGCTTATTTTGCGAGCCGGAACCTACTGCTAATATCCCGTTCATCCTTTTTGCTGCCAATTGCTTTTCGTCAAAAACCGTACAGCTTAAGCTCTTGAATCCGCGGGCCAGCTCCTTCGCAGCCGCTGCCAATTTAGCCGGATTTATTACGTTCGCCGGACGGTTCATCAATGTCCTTGCATAGCTTTGCGCTTTGCCGATAACGGCCCCGCTCGAAAGTCCCTTGTTTAATTTTCTTGTTTTAGACGAATCGGAATCTATCACCTCGACGCCGAGTCGGCCCAATCGCCCGTCTTCGCTCTTGGTAACATACTCATCATACCGATAGCTGCCGAAATATGTCCCTTCAGCCATAGCCTGTCCCATCGTCCCTAAGTCAAACCGTCCGCCGAAGGCCCTGTGCAGCCCCAGGCTGATGGTTTCCGCTTTCATTGATACCGCCTTATTGGCCGTGTTGGCCGCCGCCTTGCGGATGGTATCCAGAGTCGTCTTTTTCCTTTCGCCTAAGCCGACCAGCAGTATGCGCTTGGCGCCTATATTACCATTACCGTAAACAATTGCGCTGGTTCCTTCCTTTCCCTTGAAATCGCCTAATTTAATCAATCGCTCAATCGCACCATCGAGTTTCCTGTCCAGTTCTGCGCTCACTTTGTCTAATATTTTGGCGTCGCTGAATTGCCCCAGCGCAAGCAGCTCTGTTTCGCATTTGCCAAAATCAACCGTTCGCGCCCTCACCTCGACTTCAATAATCTCTCTCATTTTTTTACCCATTCACTGTTTACTTGTTTTTGTTCTTGGCCCGATGCCGGAGATAGCTTTCGATAAAGCCGACGAGTTCGCCGTCTAATACCGCGTCCACCTTGCCCGTCTGAAAGTTGGTTCGATGGTCCTTAACCATTTGATAAGGCTGCAGCACATAACTTCGTATCTGATTTCCCCAGGCGATTTCGCCCTTCTCGCTATACAGTCTCGCCAGCTCAGCGTCGCGTTTTTGCTGTTCGAGCATATATAATTTTGCCTTCAGTACCTTCATCGCCTGCGACCGGTTTTTATGCTGGCTTCTTTCGTTTTGGCATTGCACCACGATACCGGTCGGCTCATGTGTAATCCGCACTGCTGAGCTTACCTTATTGACATGCTGCCCACCGGCCCCGCTGGCACGGTAAAAGTCAATACGCAAATCGTCTTCATTTATTTCAATATCGGCATCGTCGTCGAATTCGGGAATACAATCCACCGCCGCAAAACTCGTATGTCGCCGCTTATTTGAATCGAACGGACTTATCCGTACAAGCCGATGCACACCCGTCTCGCACGACAGTTTCCCGTATGCAAAAGGCCCGCTCACCCGCAGTGTTATTGACCGTATTCCCGTCTCTTCTCCCGGCGTAATATCGAGCTCCCGGATCTTGTATTTGTTTTTTTCGAAGTATCGGCTGTACATTCGAAGAAGCATATTGGCCCAATCGCAGCTTTCTGTCCCCCCGGCCCCCGCGTGAATACTGAAGAAGCAGTTCTTCATATCGTCCGGCTGGGACAGCAGCCCCGACAATTCGATTTGCTCACACTTTTTTATCAGGTTTACCAGGCCTTCTTCTAATTGTATCAGCTCGTCCTCATCTGACTCAGCCTCAGCCAGCTCGAACAGCTCTCTCAGGTCTTCGGCCTCGTGCTGGATTTCTTCCACCGGCTCAATCACTGATTTAAGGGTGCTTAGTTGGGAGACTACGGATTGGGCTGCATCCGGATTGTCCCAGAACCCCGCACCGTACATCTTATTTTCCAGCTTTCCGAGGGCGGTTTTCTTATTGGACAAGTCAAAGCCAGTCCCGGATTTTTTCAACCCGGGCCGTTAGCTTTTGTATCGCTGTCCTTAATTCTGCTGCTTCCATATATTCTGTCCTCTGTCTTCTGTTTTCTGTCTTCTGTCCTCTGTCTTCTGTTTTCTGTCTTCTATCTTCTGTCCTCTTGTCCTTATACCACATCCCCCAAAAGTATGCAACTTGCCATTTTATCATATCGGGTATTTTCGTTTGGCCATAACCGCCACGCCGATGCAAAACGACGGGTGGCAGCCTCAAGCCCTTCCGCAACAGTAACTGATTAACAACTCACCAATCAACCGCTCACCAATTTCGCTTTCTCCAAATGCCCCAGCAGATAATCCTTCCCCGGCCCGCCTAAATGTTCCCACGGCAGAATTTCCTCACGCCCAAATTCTCTCTCTGCGAGCTTTTCAACATCCATCCCGAACTTCTCAAACGCCTTTTGCCAGAGCATATAGTCGAAGCACTCGTCCCACAAATCGAACCTCGCACCATTCCGCCACGCCGTTTCGATAACGTCGCACAGCCGCCTGTCGCCTCTACCCATCGCCGACTCCAGTACGCTGAGTTCTATATTGTGGAACTTGAACTGCAAAAATCTTGCACGCAGTTTTCTTTTCTCGTCCAGTATTATCTTTTTTGCCTGCTCGAAATACGATTTCGGTTTTTGCCCGAGCCACCCGAACGGCGTATGCGCCTTCGGAACGAGCCAGCTTATGGTAATGTTGATTTGGCCCGTCTTACCGTCAACCTTTTTACGAACTTTCGCCAATTGAAACGACAGATGCACAATTTGTTTTATATCTTCTTCGCTTTCACCGGGCAGACCGACCATAAAGTATAGTTTCAATCGCTGCCACCCGGCTCGGTAAGCCGCCTCCGCCGCTGCAAACAGGTCCTCATCTTTAAGCGGCTTATTGATAATCTGCCTCAGTTTTTCACCGGCCGCTTCAATCGCGATTGTCAGCCCGCTTTTTCTAACCGAGCTCAGTGATTCAGCAAGTCCCGCTATCGCTGATTGCTCAACCCGAAGACTCGGCAGTGACAGCCCGACGTATTTATCTCGAAAGTATGCCTGCAGCCCGCCGACTAATTCTTCGAGCTTCGGATAATCTGCGGTTGACAGACTCAGCAGGCTGACCGTATCGAATCCCGTTGCCTCGTAGCAGGCCTTTGCAATATCTATAATTCTTTCGACACTGCGGCATCGAATTGGTCTCCTGCAGAAGCTCGCCTTGCAAAACCTGCATCGCCCCGGACAGCCGCGCATAATCTCAACGCTCACTCGTTCATGAACAGCCTTGGTAAATGGAACTATCGGCCGAAGCGGGGCGGCGGCGTTTTCAAAATCCTCCACCACCGCATTTTTGAATCCACGCCGCAGCTCAGGCATACTCGACTGAAACGATTTTACCTTTGCTCCGTCATATTCAAACTCATACAGGCCCGGAACATAAGTCCAATCGAATTTTTGCGCAGCAGCAAACAGGATTTCTCTTTTTGTTGCCCCAGACTGTTTTTGGCCCTTAACTAACTCGACCAGCTTAACAACGGTTTCTTCACCTTCGCCGAGCACAAACAGGTCAACGAACTCAGCCAGGGGTTCACAGCAGTTTGTCTGCCCGCCTCCTGCTATCACCAATGGCTCGTTTTCGCTTCTATTACTGCTGCGGACATTCAGGCCGCCCAGGTCGAGCATATTAAGCACATTGCTGTAGCACAATTCGTTGGTTAAGCTAAAGCCGACGATATCAAAACTTTTTAGTGGTGCTTTCGATTCCAGGCTAAACAGTGCAATCTTTTTCTCGCGTAGTATTTTTTCAGCGTCAATCCACGGCGCAAAAACCCGTTCAGCGGCCACACCTTCCATTTTGTTGATAACATCGTAAACAATCTTCAGCCCTGAATAACTCATCGCCACTTCGTAAACATCCGGAAAGCACAGCGCGACCGTCAGGCTGCATTGCGCCGCCTCTTTTTTGATTTGATTTATCTCACCGCCGATGTATCTGCTCGGCCTGCGAACAAATGGCAGAAAATCACGCTCTACACGCTCGGCCAATATTGTTACTTCTTTATTATTCACAACGGCATTATAAATTGATTATTGATTATTTTCTATTGATTATTGTCCGGTTATCAATTACCAGTTACCAATTGTTATGTGTCGAAAGGTGTTTATGAAAAAGAAAAGTCGTCGGCTTGCAATTGGCATTATTGTCGCAGTCTCTTTGCTTGCGGTCTTGTATGTTTCCTGGCCTAAGAAGCGCATCGAAGCCGATAGTGGCTATCGGCTGGTTATGGGGACATTCGCCCATCTCAAGGCCGTCTCTTATGACACGGACACGGCAAAGAAATGTATCGAGACCGCTTTTACAGAAATTCAAAAAGTTGATGACCTGATGAGCGGTTATAAAAGCGACTCGGAAATAAGTAAGGTGAGCCGGGACGCATTCAAGGGGCCGGTCAAAGTCAGCAGGTCGACATTCGAGGTCTTGCAGAAAAGCGCCGAGTTTAGCAGGCTTTCAGAAGGCGCGTTTGATATAACTATTGGGCCGCTCACCGAGCTTTGGCGGTCGGCGGCCGAGGCAAATTCCGTCCCCACCGATGCCGAGCTTGAGCAGGCCCGCTCGAAAGTCGGCTATGAAAAACTCTTCCTCGACGCGAACGAATTGACTGTGCGATTCGCCGTTGACGGTATGAAGCTGGATTTAGGCGGCATAGCGAAAGGATACGCAATCGACAGGGCAATTGAGGCAATGCAAACAGGTGGGGCTATCGGCGGAATGGTCGATGTCGGCGGCGACATTCGATGCTTTGGACTGCCCCGCCGGGACAGAGACACCTGGCGAATCGGACTGCAGAAACCCACACAAATCGAAAACGGAGGACCAAATCACCTTGTTGGTGCAGGTCAGGTTTTGCTCGTCTTGAAATTGGAAAACGCCGCCGTCGCTACAAGTGGAGGGTATCGGCGGTTCGTTTTGATAGAAGGCAAAAAATATAGCCACATCATGGACAGTAGGACAGCGGCCGGAGCGGAGGCTTTGTCAAGCGCAACTATTATTTCGCAAAATGCAACTGATGCCGACGCCCTGGCGACTGCGGTCAGCGTCCTGGGAGCAGAAAAAGGAATTGCCTTAATCGAGAAAACACCAAAAACCGAGGCAATTCTTATAACTCCACCACCCGAATATCAGCTTATCAAGACCACCGGCGCTGAAAAACATATAAAACCGGATTCCCCCGTTACCGAGTGACAAGCTGCGAAGCTTTTGGTAGTATAGACATTATGGAAATGGTTCAAAAATATTGCCTCTCTCAGTCGGAAGACATCAATGGTTGAACAACGCAGGAACGTTATGACGCTCAATTTTGAAAGAAACCGGACTTTGTAAATTTATTTAATACTGGAGGTTTATATGGTTCGCAAAAGAAAATCATGGTTTGTTTGGTCCAATTCTGGAATTGTCATAGTGCTTTTGTTGGCAATTCGGCCCGCTGCACTTTGCCTGGCCTCAAAGCGCGCAGTTGACCCTTATTCTCAAAACCGCAAGCTCGGACGCGGCGTAAACATCATCGGCTACGACCCTATATGGCGCTCAATGGACAGGGCACGCTTCAAGGTGAGCTATTTCCGAATGATTAAGGACGCCGGCTTTAGCACCGTGCGAATCAATCTGCATCCTTTCCGACACATGGACAAGGATAAAAACTACACCCTCCGTGATTCCTGGTGGAAGGTTTTGGACTGGGCCGTTGAGAACGCCTTAAAAAATGACCTAATGGTCATACTGGATATGCACGAATTCGGTGCAATGGGCAAAGAGCCGGAGCAAAACAAGGACAGGTTCCTGGCTTTTTGGCGTCAAGTTTCCGAACGGCTAAAGGATGCGCCTGACAGCGTCCTGTTCGAGATACTAAATGAGCCCAGCCGAAAACTGACTGCCCAAATGTGGCATAAGTATTTCCGTCAGGCCCTGGCCATCATCCGCAGGACAAATCCGACCCGCACAGTCATCATCGGCCCCGCCCATTACAATTCCATCGGCCAGCTCCACACCTTGGACCTTCCCGAAGACGACCGCAACATCATTTTGACTGTCCACTACTACTCACCTATGGACTTCACCCATCAGGGTGCCTCCTGGGCAGGCCGAAAAGATAAGACCGGCGTCGAGTGGAAGGGGACCGATGAAGAAAAAGCGGCCGTCGAACGCGATTTCGCTAAGGCCCAGGCCTGGGCAAAGGAACACAAAAGGCCCGTCTTCCTCGGCGAATTCGGCGTCTATGACAAAGCGCCGTTGGAATCTCGCCTGCGCTATCTAAAGTTTGTAACTCGGACAATGGAAAAATTCGGTTGGAGCTGGGCGTATTGGCAGTTTGACAGTGACTTCATCCTTTATGACGTCCGCAAAGAGAAGTGGGTTGGGCCTGTCCGCGATGCACTAATACCAAATTAAGCAAGCCGCAAACTTGTATCTGCTGTATGCCGGTCGCAATTGCTATTCTTTATTGTTTGCGATTGCAGCTTTTTTCGCGAGTACGCGTGGTTTGGGTGCGGATTTGCCGACATAGATAATTACACCAGTCGGGCATTTGTTAAAGGCGGCTTCGGTTTCCTCGGTACGCTCGTATTTTTCGTAAGCTAAACGTGCCAGGTTGTCCTCCACTGTGAATTGCTCGCTCTTTTTCGCACAGATGCCGCAGCCGATACACCCGACTTTGCACATACCCCGTGTGCTCTTGCCGGCCTCTTTACTGCTGCACGCCACTGTCATCATATTGTCCTGGCTGAAAGGAACCATTTCAATCAGATTGCGAGGACAGGTTCTTGAACACGCGCCGCAGCCGGTACATTTCGCATAGTCAACGGTGGCCAGACCATCAATGATGTCAAGGGCATCGAACCTGCAGGCCAGTGTGCAGTCACCGAACCCGAGGCAGCCGAATTTACACGCCTGAACATTGGCCAACGCATTTGCGGCTGTGCACGTTGCTATCCCCTGGTATTTCGCATAATATGTTTTGTCTGCGGTCTGCGCACGGCAGTGCACTATCGGCCTTTCAGCAGGGCCGGAATCGCTGATTTGAAGGTTCAGTATACCTGCGATTTTAGCTGTTGTTTCTGGTCCGCCCGGTGCGCATCGGCCGAGCAGCTCCGGATTTTCTGAAACTCCTTTCGCATATTGAGCGCAGCCGGCAAAACCGCAGGCGCCGCAGTTAAGATTTGGCAGGGCCTGCTGGATTTGCTCGATTTTCGGGTCAACCTCGACCTTTAGCTTAACGCTGGCAATCAGAAGCACCACCGAAAACCCGCTTCCCAAACCCAGCATCGTCAGACCGGCCGGCCACGCGCTATTCCATAATTCCAAATAATTCATTGGTCGTTGTCCGTTTTTCGCTGTCTTGTAACTACGAACTATATCATCTTATCATCCCCGCAAAACCCATAAACGCCAACGTAAGCAGACCCGCGGTAATCAACGTAATCGGCGCGCCTTTCAGGCACTCCGGCACGTCCGCCAGATTCAGGTTTTCACGGATACCGGCCATAATGCAAATGGCCATTGTAAAGCCGATGCCCGCTCCGAAGCTAAGCACTACTGCTTCGGGCAGATTGTCGATACCCCAGAGGTGTATAAACAAACACAGTCCTAAGATTGCGCAGTTGGTTGTAATTAGCGGCAGAAATATCCCGAAGCTCTCGTACAGGCTGGGGAAAAATTTTCGCACATACATCTCCACAAGCTGTACGGCGCCGGCTATGACCAATATAAAGCACACATATCGCGTAACTTCAAGGCCCATTCGCATCAGAATCAGGTGGTCAATCAGCCACGTCAGCGTCCCGCTCAGTGTTACAACAAACGTTACCGCCATACCCATTCCGAAGGCCATATCGATTCGCCCCGATACCCCGAGATAGGGACAGATCCCCAGAAACTTCGTAAAGACGAGGTTATTTATCAAAACGATGGATATAAATCCCAAAAGCAGCGTATTAAGCGTACTCATAAGTCTTTCCGGTTAAGATTTACCTTTCGTCAGCTTGTTCACAAGTCCAAGCAGCAGCCCTAAAGTTATAAACGCTCCAACAGGCATACTCATCGCGGCCCACGGAACAAACCAATCAGGCATAACTTTTGCCTCGAATATCATCCCTGTCGATAACAGCTCCCTTACGCCCGCCAGAACGCACAGTGTTAACGTAAAGCCCACACCCATTCCAACTGCATCGATAATACTTACCAGAAGGTTGTTCTTACTGGCGCACGCCTCAGCTCGGCAGATGATTATGCAGTTGACAATAATCAAGGGGACATAAGGCCCTAACGTCTCGCTCATTTCCGGCTGGAACGCCTTCAAAAACAGGTCCGCTATCGTAACAAAAGTGGCTATTGTCAGCGTAAACATCAGGATTCGCAGGTGTGGTTTGAGAAGATTGCGCATCAGGCTGACCACGATGTTACTGCAAACTAATACAAAGATGACACTAAGCCCCATAGTCAAAGCCGGCTTGACCGCCGCCGTCACCGCCAGTGTCGGGCACATTCCGAGCAGAAGCCGAAACACCGGGTTCTCACGCCACAGTCCTGCTAACAGCGTTTCCTTATAAATACCGGCAGTAGTGTCACTGTTCTTTGTCATTGCCGATTAGGCCCTTCCTTTGCATTTCTTCCTTAACTTCTTTGACATAGTGATTGATTATCTTGACAACCGCTTCGCTGCTTATTGTAGCTCCGCTTATCGCCAGAATTTTATTGTCCCTTGCTTCGCCTGACTTGATAACCTCAAGTTTTGCTGCGGGTTTGGCTTTGAATTGTGTCCGGAAATCTTCTTCTTTGATTTTGTCGCCCGTGCCCGGCGATTCATTGCTGGCCAGAACGTCAAAACCCGCTATGGTCTTGAAATCCTTATCTACCGCAATAATCAGCTCGATTTTGTCTTGAAAACCTGGACCCACCGCATTAAAGGTCCAGCCAAAACATTCATCTCCTGTCACGGCTTTATAAACATCAACTTTTTTCTTTTCACCTTTGAGTAACTTAACTTTGATTTCGACGCCCAGTTCCTCCAATGGAACGAAATCCTTTGCTTTCGGAATCAGACGACCGGCAAGGACGTTGAGCTTATTGATTCTGTTCTGTTCGATTATCGGAGACCACGCGGCGTTTGCTATCGCCAGCAGCAGCCCGAAGCAGAACGAAGAAACAATCAAAAGCCAGCTTTGTTGAACAAAATATTTTATCTTAGACACCAGGCTTACCTCCTGCCGGGACTCGCTTACAAAGTCTGTCTATCAAAGGTGTAACAGCGTTCATAAGCAGAACGGAAAACATAACGCCTTCCGGGTACGCTCCTACTATTCTTATGAGCATTGTTATTGTCCCTACCCCTGCGCCGAAAATCCACATTCCCCTCCGCGTCAAGGGTGCCGTAACAGGATCGGTAGCAATAAAGAAGGCGCACAGCAGCATTCCGCCACTCGTCAAATGGAATACAGGTTGCATATACGCATCAGGGTCTATCAGGTAGGCAATACTACCAAAAACAAAGGCAGACAGCAAAACCGCTAACGGGATATGAAAGTTTATCGTTCGCCTTATTAACAGATAAAGGCCGCCGATTAAAAGTGCAATCGCACTCGTTTCGCCAAGACAGCCCCCAACCTCGCCTATAAGCGTCGCTTCAAATTGTTCGTCATTAAAGATTTTGGCGCCGTTTCTGTCTTTTATTGCAATTTTACTCCAGCCTAACGGCGTCGCCTGCGTCCTGGCGTGCAGCATATTTTCCGGAGCAATCCTCGGCATCGTCGAATCGATTGTCGCCGGTACCGTCCACGTTGTCATCATCATACCGAAGCTGGCCGTTAGAAACGCTCTGCCGACCATCGCCGGATTAAAAATATTGGAGCCCAGGCCGCCAAAGACCATTTTCCCAATCGCGATGGAAAAAACACTGCCGATGACCGCCGCCCAGATTGGCAGACCAGGCGGAAGCGACAGCGCAAGGATAACTCCGGTAACCACGGCACTGAAGTCGCCTAATGAATTCGGCTTTTTGCAAATAAGATTGCAGAGCCATTCGGTTACGACTGATGAGATAACGCAGGTACAGATAAGAATAAGCGCGTAGAGACGGAAATAATAGCCCGCCGCCGCCATTGCGGGAACCAGGCCGATTAAAACATCTATCATTACCCTGTGTGTCCAGACCGGCTCGCTGATATGCGGAGCTGGTGATACTGTTATATTATCAGGCATTTATCCGTTTCCCTGTCAAGCAACGCCAATGTGCATTTCTGTTCTTCAATTCTCATCTTACGCTTTTAATTGGGCCAGAAGCGTCTTGCCCGTCTTGATGTACCCTGTAACTTCTATATTAGCAGGGCAAACATAACTGCAGCAGCCGCACTCCATACACGCACTGATATAGTAGCTTTCTGCCACGTCCAGAAGATTATTTTTTACCGCATGGGCGATTTTGGTCGGGTTCAGATTTTCAGGACAAACTTCCAGGCACCTCCCGCAGCGCAGACACGCCGTCTGCCGCCCTGCGAATTTGGCTTTGCCGATTTGTTTCTCTGTTAATACCGTTATGGCGCCGGTTGTTTTCGTAATTGGTGTTGTCAAATCGGCTATTGCCGTCCCCATCATCGGCCCGCCGAGAATGACCCTCACCGCTTCGTTTCTCAATCCTCCGCAGAACTCTATAAGCTCGGCGACCGATGTCCCTATCGGAACGTAAAAATTACCCGGGTTCCTGACCCCTTCTCCGGTAACGGTTACAACACGGTGAGTCAGCGGCAAATCGCCGACTACCGTTTCCGCAATCGCCGCCGCAGTAGCGATGTTGAGGACCACCACACCTATCATCGGGGGAATCCCGCCCGTGGGGACATGTCTCTTTAGAATCGCATTTATAAGCTGTCTTTCACCGCCTTGTGGATATTTTGTTTTGACCGGGACAACCTTAATGTCATCACCGCTGACTGCCGCGCCCATCGCCTCTATCGCCCTCGGCTTGTTATCTTCAATTCCGATAAACACCCTTGAACAGCCGGAGGCCTTTCTCGCAAGTTTTATCCCCGCAATGATTTGACTCGTCCACTCGACCATAATGCGATAATCGCACGTTATATAAGGCTCACACTCACAGCCGTTGATAATCAGGGTCTCTTTTGGCAGCCGGGGATTCGGTTCTATCTTTACCCTCGTCGGAAATCCCGCTCCGCCCATACCAACAATACCAGCCTGGCGAACAGCATCGCATATCTCTTCCGCTGAATAGTTGTTTTCATCGAAGTCATCTCTCAGCTTAAAGTATGACCGCCTCGTAGGAGTGTACTGGTATGCCTCAATTACTATAGCTTCGCTCCGCCCTAAGACCGCATGAGACCGCAGTGCGATTTCTTTTACCTTGCCGTTGATGGGTGAATGAACAGGGGCCGAAACAAATGCGTCCGAGTCGCCGATTTTTTGTCCCGCCTGCACCATATTTCCTTTTCTGACCAGCGGCTGGCAGGCAGCGCCGATATGTTGACTCAGCATCACTGCGACCTCTTTGACCGTGGGGCCGGGATATATCTTACTGTCTTCCGTGAGGTTTTTGTTTTCCGCAGGATGGCTCCCGCCCCTGAAAGATAATCTGCCTTTAGTCTCAATTTTCATAGTTGTTTTTCTGGCTCCCTGTTTTCACAGCAATGACTTACCGCCCTTATAATCAACACACACACACCGGCCGACAGCAGGGCAAGCAAAAAGTTAAGGACTATTTGGAGCTCATTTCTATGTATTGCTTCGGCCAAAATCCTCTCAAAAGCGGCAAGAGAAGCAATAAAAACCAATATCGGCAGCAGGAAAGCAGCCACAACTTTGAAAGCGACCGAACGGCCTTTGGTATTTGCTAATTTCTTGTATATCTCTTGGCAGTTGTGCTTTTGGTAGCAGTCTTCGCAGTTTTTTTGCTCACCCATAACAGTATTTCACTTCCATGTAAAATAAACTTCATCTTATAATCGACATTGCCGGGATTTTCAAACAATTTTTCCCATTAGTAAAAACCGCAACGCCTCGCGTCGCTTCAATATCGGTTACTCCCGCAATTTATTGCGGGATTGTTTAGCCCCCAAATTTATTTGGGGGTCATGATTATCCCCGCCACTTGTTGCCGGGGTTGCCTTTATGTTTTGCGGGGTTGCCTTTCTATATAATCCCCTCCCCTGTCCTGGGGGGATTGAAAATCCGTTTTTTTCTTTGCATTTTGCCTTCTTACGTAAGGTCATCCCGACCGAAGTGGAGGGATCTATTAACAAAAGGTCATTGCCAGGAGCGGAGCGCTGTAAGTCCGGCCCCTGAAAGTCCGGCCCCTGAAAGTCCGGCCCCTGTAAGTCCGGCCCCTGTAAGTCCGGCCCTTGGACGGATTGGACGGATTGGACGGATTGGACGGAATAAGCACTTTTTCTTTCCCTTCTCCCTTTTTTTATGTTATTTTACTTACCTAAATGATTGATGCGGACATCGTGAAGAGTGCAGCGAAATATGAGATATGTAAATTGAACCGAAGCAGCGGCTAAATTGGCAACAATATGTGTTGTCATATTATTATGTTCTGTAAATAGAAAGTAATCAATGAGCTATGTTCTAATCCTCATAGGAGCTGTGCTATCATTTCTCTCGTATAGGTGGTCATTCTACTATATGTGTAATCCGAATTATTTTCGCTTGAAAGGACGATCCGAGGTTACCCAGTTGTGGCTTGAGACCGCTTCGAATCTCATATTCTTTAGTGGGTATGGTCTCATCATATTTTCCAGTGGTTTTCGTCTATTTCGAATTATTATAAACGTTGCAATCGTAGTTCTCCTCCACTTATTCGTCTTTCCAATCCTTGGAAGGAGAAGATTTGCAGGAAAAGTACTCTATAAAAGGAACAATAAGGTGAACAAAGCTGTTGAACAAGATAATAATGTAACCGACGAAAATGAGGCCGCGCCGGACGTCTTTTATAGGTATTATGCGTTCGATAAAAAATGTGATGAGGATTGTAAGTTCAACAAAAAATGGGAAGCACGTATAGAAAATATATTCCGTAATAATGAAATATATTTCGCAAAACCAAAAGAATTGAATGATCCCCTCGATTCAAAAGTTCGCCTGTCATATGATGGAACAGAAGAACAGTGGAAAGATTTTCTTGATGGCTGGTATAGAAAGAATGAGCCCAATTTACTTCCAGAACAAAGGTGTTACAAAGTAAACAATTGCTTGAGAAACCGTAATAATATTCCCAATTCATTAAGTTATTCATTTCTAGAGCAAATGGGCGTATATTGTATGTCTGCGATAAATAACGATATTCTTATGTGGTCACATTATTCAAACGGACATTCCGGATTCTGTTTGGAATTCGACGCGAATAATGAATTTTTTGGACGAGCACAGAGAATAGATTATCCAAAAGAATACCCTAATGTTAATTTCTTTACTAGTTCACAGTGGGAAAAAACAAAAGCTATGCTTTTAACAAAAGCTAAACGCTGGCACTACGAGCGGGAATGGCGAATTATAGATCACAATGAAGGTTCCGGTATCAAACACTTTCCAGCAAAAACGTTGACCGGTGTTATAATTGGGTGTCGCATGTCAAAAGAAAACAAGCAAAAGATAATTAAATGGTGTGCTAATAGGAATCCACAGCCTACTTTGTATAAAACAGAACCAATAGAAAAAGAATTTGGATTTGAAATAATAGAAATAGTCGGGTAGGGTGTGCAGCAAGCTTGCTTGTGCCCCTGGGCCATAGGCCTCAGGTACTTGTTTGCACACGCGGAATCTTTTAATTAAAGAGGTTGAGCAGAAAAGCAAGAAGCAACGGGAACTTCTTAGGATCGTCTCTTGCAGCCTGATGTTCGCACTAAACTCACAATACTATTTTGAATGATCCGTCTTAGGTATAACTGGGGCAGTGGTAATCAATCCATGCGAGGGTTGCATGAGATTCCTAATCAGCTTTTCTTTATCAACATCACCATTGCCCTGAAAGAGCATACTTACCGCGTCAGCATACGCCCTTGCAAGCTTATAACGCTTATCTGTGTCACTAATTCTCGTAATAAAATGCTGGGTTGGATATTGAAGATCCCATAAGGCGTGTGCCACAGCATCTCTTTTCTTATCATCTTTAATGTATCTTGCTGTGTCTGTTAAGCATCCGTAACAGTGAATAAGCATCTTAATCATATCGGTATTGATAGGATGTTCCACAGTACTGTTTCTGATCCGGATTAGTATTTCCTCAATTAAATCCCTTTCAGTTCGTGTAGATTTTATGCTTGGAGAGCCTTCTTTAGGGATAGCTTTTGAGATATTCGTATTGATTTCAGGCCACCAATTCTGAAAAGCATCTCTCAGAGTCTCTGTAGCTAGAGAATCAGGCAACTGTTCATTAATCGAAACCAAAACGTTGTAAAATCCTTCAGCGTTAAACTCGTTTATTTGAAATTGAATCAAAGGACCTTGAACATCAGTAGGCTTCAAGCCAAATAGAACTGGACAGACTCTTGATTCAAGCTGTTTAGATAAAGCGCCCGCCTCAAACATTAACCAAGGAGCATTCAGATTGTCCTTTGTGAGACATAGAATGCCAATTTTGGTCTCTTGCAGTTTTTCTGCAATTTCATTACTCCATCTCATACCAGCTTTAATATCCTCTGAAGAATAGAATGGTTCAAGAGTTTGAATTACATTAGGAAGCCATTGACGAATAGCCTCAGCATATGCTTTGCTTTCCTCACCAGACCAACTAATGAATACGTTCATAATATACTCCTAAATAAATGTTGCCAACAATGATTATATCCACTCAAAGTGAACTGTTTTTATTTCCCGGCCATAAAATACCAAAATCCCCAATTCTCAATCCCCGTCAAAACAGACGAATTTCCACAGTTGTGCATCCACCTCGCAGCGTCCATAAAATACCCCAAATCATCTTATCCGTCAAATCAAATTCGAATGGACAAAAAAAACACTTTTTTTGGTCATTTTTTTATTCTTTTTGTGCATTTTGTGCTTTTTTGTGGCCAAATCTCTGCGTTTTCAGCGGCTTTGTCTTATTATCCTTGCCTACTTATCAAGTAGGTCTGCGTCTAATTATTCTTCGTGCCGGAGCCTGTCCGGCGAAGCTGGCATCGCCCAGCGAAGACGGATGCCTTCTGTCTTCTAATGTCGCGTTAAAATAGATAAAATGCGCGACCAAAAACGCACATAGTAACCGGCCAAATCTGAAAAAAATAAAAAATTTTAACTTCTTTATTACCAATAACTTAATCCTGCAAATCCTGTCAAAAACAAGCCGATTTTCGTATCAAACGCGCACATTCGTGCATTTATAGAGGCGCTTCTTTTTTTGCAGAAGGCCAAAATGAAGGAAATGGTAAATGTTTATTAGCAAACGGTTATTGGTAATTGACAGCGAAACACCCGCTGTCATCTGCCTTCTGACTTCTGTCCTCTGCCTTCTTTCCTCTACAACTGTAGTGAGAGCACTACAAATCGCTCATTTTATGCAAAACAAACCCAATTTCCAAAAAGCCCAAATGAACGTAAATATGGTATTAACAAAGGATTACGAAGATAAGACACTTGGTCAACGCGGGAAAAACAAACCCAATTCAAACCCAATACAAACCCAATCAAACCCAATTAAAGCCAATAAAATGCCAAAACAAACCCAATTCAAACC
>DUZJ01000016.1 GCA_013349615.1 Planctomycetota bacterium
AAAAAAGGCAACCTGTATCTAACGGATTTGCAGAAACTGACCGTCTCAGAGCTGCACGATATTGCCAAGAAGGAAAACATCACAGAATACAGCGCCCTTAAAAAACAGGATTTGATTTTCAGAATTCTCAAGGAGCGTATCCGCCAGAACGGCTTAATGTACGGCGAAGGCGTATTGGAAGTGCTGCCGGACGGCTATGGATTTCTGCGAAATACGGATTACAACTATCTGTCATCGTCGGACGACATCTATGTCTCACCGTCTCAAATCAGACGTTTTGGCCTGCGAACGGGAAACATCGTATCCGGGCAAATCAGGCCTCCGAAGGAGTCGGAGAAGTATTTTGCTCTGCTGCGCGTCGAAGCGATTAACTATGAGCCTCCCGATAACCTTGCGGAAAAGATAGTATTCAGCGATTTGACACCGCTGCATCCGGATAAACGTTTTATACTCGAGACCACATCGGAAGAGCTAAATATGCGAATATTTGATTTGGTAACTCCGGTGGGGAAGGGTCAGCGTGGGCTGATCGTTGCTTCACCGCGCACCGGCAAGACAATTCTATTGCAAAAAATGGCAAACGCCATTAGTATAAATCATCCCGACGTAAGACTGATAGTGCTGCTGATTGACGAACGGCCGGAAGAAGTTACGGAAATGCAGCGAAAAACCGCTGATGACGTTGAGGTCATAAGTTCCACCTTCGACGAACCAGCCGCACGTCACTGTCAGGTAGCCGAAGTCGTTATCGAAAAGGCAAAGCGACTTGTCGAGTACGGCGAAGATGTTGTAATTCTTCTGGACTCGATAACCCGCCTTGCCCGTGCCTACAATTCCGAGGTGCCGCACTCCGGGAGAATCCTGACCGGCGGTGTCGATGCCAGCGCAATGCAGATGCCGAAGAGATTTTTCGGCGCAGCAAGAAATGTAGAAGAGGGCGGTTCGCTGAGTATCTTCGCAACGGCATTGATTGAAACCGGCTCAAAGATGGACGAGGTAATTTTCGAAGAGTTTAAGGCGACCGGAAATATGGAATTGCACCTCGACAAGAAGCTCGTTGACAGACGGACCTGGCCGGCTATTGACATCAGTCGAAGCGGAACCAGAAGGGAAGAATTGCTGCTCGACCCGAAAGAGCTTCAGCTTGTATATCGGCTGCGAAGGGTCCTCAGCGAATTAAACCAGACCGAAGCGGTCGAGCTGCTCAAAAACAGACTTTCCAAGTGCCGCACCAACGGTGAGTTCCTGATGACAATGAACCTCGATTAAGTAACAGCGGACAGCAAACACCAAACACATATGCCGGCCGAACAAATGCAGACTTAATGGTTTGCTTTACATTTCTGTCGGGCTTTGTTAAAATATCAGGTCTACGGTATATTTTTGCCGAAACTTTTATAAACAGTTGTCTAAACCGGGCAAGTTATGGGTGAACAACTCTCGAAAGTTTACGAGCCTACAACGGTAGAAAAGTTGGCAAACGAAATCTGGTCTTCACGCCCGTATTTTCACGCTGAAGCATCGCCGGATAAAGGTGGGCCTGCCCGGGAACCTTATACAATCGTTATCCCGCCGCCTAACGTGACAGCCCCACTGCACGTCGGGCATGCACTGAATAATACGTTACAGGACATTCTGATTCGGTTCCGCCGGATGCAAAATTACAACACGCTATGGATGCCGGGCACCGACCACGCCGGCATCGCAACACAGACGGTCGTTGAGAAGCGAATTTTGTCAGACGAGGGCAAGCGGCGAACAGATTTCCAACGTGAGGAATTTGTCGCCCGCGTGCAGGCCTGGAAGGACGAATACGAGGCCCGGATTATTGAACAACTGCAGGCGATGGGCTGTTCGTGCGACTGGCAGCGGACCCGGTTCACGATGGACGAAGTATGCGCAAAAGCCGTGCGTGCCGCGTTCTTCAGGCTCTTTAAGGACGGACTGATTTACCGAGGCAAAAGGCTGGTC
The DNA here is from genome assembly GCA_013349615.1 of Planctomycetota bacterium. Taxonomy (GTDB): domain Bacteria; phylum Planctomycetota; class Phycisphaerae; order Sedimentisphaerales; family Anaerobacaceae; genus CS2-K091. Next base: position 1,972 of record DUZJ01000016.1, read on the forward strand.
AACTGGGACCCGGCTACGCAGACGGTGCTGGCCGATGACGAGGTCGAGCATGAGACGGTGCAGGGGCATTTTTGGTACTTGCGGTATCCGCTTGCCGAACAGGTTGAGATTACAGGACAAAGCATTGAGTATGTTACTGTTGCCACTACCCGGCCTGAGACGATGCTCGGCGATACAGCCGTTGCAATGAATCCGGCAGATAAGCGTGCTGAATATCTGCTTGGTAAAAAAGTTCGGCTTCCAATCGTAGGTCGCACAATCCCTATCATTGCCGATGAGCACGTTGTTTTGCCAAATCCTGAAAGTGAAGATGAAAAAGCGAAGTTTTCGACCGGCTTTCTGAAAGTCACGCCGGCCCACGACCCGGACGACTGGGAAATTGGCCAGCGTCACAGTCTGGAAATTGTAAATGTGATGGCGCCGGACGGCTCAATCAGTAACAAATACGGCTGGGAGGACGCAACTGCCCCGGAAGCACAATCTTTACTCGGCATGGACCGATTCGAGGCACGCGAAGCCATAGTTGAATGGTTCCGCCAGGAAAACCTTCTTGAGGACGTTCGTGAATATGTCCACGAAGTCGGGCACAGTTACCGAAGCCACGTTCCTATCGAGCCGTATCTGTCCGACCAGTGGTATATCGCTGTCAAACAACCTATCGAGCATCTCGCAGAAAAATTCGGCTCCGGCTTAATCGAAGGTACTGATGTACCGGTAAATTCTTTAGCAGGTCTGGCTTTGAAACCGTTACTTGACGGTCGATTGCGTTTCATCCCGCAGCGTTACGCCAAGACCTATCAAAGCTGGCTGGAAAACCTCCGCGACTGGCCAATCAGCCGACAGCTTTGGTGGGGACACCGCATTCCAATATGGTCTAAACAAGGTGCTGGGGGAAGATTAAAAAATGAATTAGCTAAACACAATGACAAAGTTATCTTTGAACTTACCAGCTCAAATGATGATACAGTTACATACGCATCTGTCGCCCCAGGAAACGAAGACATTGAAAAACGGTTAGAAGATGAAGGTTGGCTGCGTGATGAAGACGTTCTTGATACGTGGTTTAGCTCAGCTCTCTGGCCGTTCAGTACGATGGGTTGGCCGGATGATACGCCGGAATTGAAAACATTTTATCCCGGTAATGTGTTATGTACGGCCCGCGAAATCATTACGCTGTGGGTGTCACGGATGTTGATGATGGGGCAATACTGTGTCGGGGATATCCCGTTCAGGGATGTGTATATCCACGCGATGATACAGGACGGCGAAGGACGCAAGATGTCCAAGAGTCTGGGTAATGGAATCGACCCGCTGGTAGCCATTAACAGCCACGGGGCCGACGCGATGCGGTTTACTTTAGCCAGTATGACCACGGACACGCAGGACATTCGGATGCCGGTGCAGAAAATGAAGCTGCCCGATGGTCGAGAGGAGAATACGTCTCCGAAATTTGATATTGGGCGAAATTTCTGCAATAAACTCTGGAACGCCTCACGTTTTGCGCTGATGAACCTTGAGGGCATCGAGCCGGGCGCATTTGACAAGGACCAATTGGCAATCACCGACAGGTGGATTCTTTCCCGCCTGGCCAGGACCATTACCGAGACAACAAAATCATTGGAAGAATTCAAATACGCCGAGCCGTTAGCGCAACTTTACAGATTTTTCTGGAACGACTTCTGCGATTGGTATCTTGAGTCGATAAAACCGAGAATGCAGGACGAGCAACAAAGGCCAACTGCGCAAAACGTGCTTGCATTTGTGCTTGACCGGATTTTGCGACTCTTGCATCCGTTTGTGCCGTTTATTACTGAGGGAATATTCCAGAAGCTAAATGAAATCGCTCCAGCGAGAAAACTCAAAGACCTGGCGGACAGTGAACAGGCAGAAGCACTGGTTGTTGCGCAATGGCCGAAAGGGCTAAATTCATTGGTAAACGAGGACTCAGAAAAGCAAATTGCTCTCGTCCAGGCTGTGATTCGGACTGTGCGGGATATTAGAAACAATAGAAGCATACCACCAAAGGAGATGTTGGTTGTATCCGCAAAATCGCAGCAGGAAACAGTTGATATTCTAAACCGAAACGCGGAACTTATCGGGCAGTTGGCCAGGTTGAAAAAGTTCGAGGCCGGAACTGCTATTGTAAAACCTCCAAAAGCTGCGGTTGCAGTCGCGGAAGCAACGGAAGTTTACGTGCATAATGCTATTGACCCGGAGGCTGAACGGGGTCGGCTTCAAAAACAAAAACAACAGCTTGACAGGGCCAAAAAGGCGACGGAGGCCAAGCTGGCAAACAATGATTTTCTTACCAAGGCCAAACCCCAAGTAGTCGAACAGGCCAGAGAAAAGCTGGCGGAGCTATCAGAACAGTTAAAGGTCGTTGAAAAACACCTTTCGGAGTTGGAGAGCTGATTTAGTAAAGGCGGTGCCAAAATGGATATCGAAATGGAATTGTCGCGTATAATCATCAACGAAACTTCCGACCAGCAGATAATTGTCTTGAAAGAGCGTCACGGGCACCGCAGTTTCCCCATCGTTATCGGCATAGTTGAAATTTTCGCAATCGATCGTCGGTTAAAGGGCATCAAGCCCCCTCGTCCGATGACACACGATTTATTGGACGGTGTAATTAAGAGCCTCGGCGCTAAAATAGAAAAGATAGTTATAAATGACCTGCGCAATCATACATTTTACGCAAAGATACACCTAAGCTCGAACGGGCGGACCGTCAAAATTGATTCCCGGCCTTCCGATGCAATTGCATTAGGAACGGCGTCAAATACCCCTATTTATGTTGCTGAGCACGTCCTGGAGAAGACTTCCGAGTAAAAAAGGCAGAAAAAAACATCAGCCCGACACCTATACAAAGCAGACCGTCGGCGACATTGAAAGCAGGCCAATGTTTACCCGGCCAGTACACAACGTCAATGAAGTCACGCACTGACCCATCGTTATTAAATATTCTGTCGTAAAGATTTCCACAAACGCCGGCGGCAAAAAGACCAAGGGCAATGTGAACTAATCTTCGTTCAGTCCCGCTGAAAAGAAAAATCCAAAAGATTACCATCAATGCGATGACGGAAACGCCTACTAACAGGTAACGCTGTCCGGCTGCTATTCCAAAGGCGGCCCCGGGATTTCTTGCTTCAACCAGTCTCAGAAAACCATCTATAATTGAAATGCTATTGCTTTGCTGTTGATGCAGCCACTGGAATACCGCTCTTTTACTCCACAAATCCAGCGTTATACCGACTGCCATTAAAGGCCAGAAGATAAGGTGTGCTTCCAGGCCCGGCATACTAACGCCTCGCCCAAACGGGGCGCAGCGAAGTGATTTCTCGGTACGGGACAAAAAAGCCCGGCCTGAACTCGGCCGGGCACTACTTTCTTCTTTCTTCGGCTCCGTCATAATCAGCGTTTAGCCAATCTGCTATTTATTATCCTTCGAATACATCCCTATAAATTTAAGTAGCCTCTCCCGATGAGGTTGGTCCGGCTTGATGTCCAAAGACAAACGCCAGTGCGAGACCGCCCTGGACCGCAGTTCTGTCTTTAGCAGCTCATCCTCAATAGTCTTATCAATTGCCTTCATCATATAGGCAACACCGATGCCCCTTTGTGCTTCCCAATCGGCATCATTTATCTCAATCGCCCTGCTGTAACTTTCTATTGCCTTGTCCAGCTCATCAAGTCGCAGATAACAATATCCAAGATATTGACAGGCGGCGCCATTTTCAGGTTGGATTTGTATCACTGATGTTAACAGCTCTTTTGCCGGCTCATTTTGATTAGTGTTTAGATACGCAACCGCCAGAGAAGTCATAATCGCAGGGTTATTATGGTCTATTTCCAGTACTCGTTTATATGACAGGACAGCCTGTTCATAGTTTTTTTGCGATTCATAAATACCGCCAAGCCCCTTATGTGCTTCCCAATCGTTATCATTTATCTCGACCGCCCTGCTGTAACTTTCCCTTGCCTTGTTCGGCTCATCAAGTCGCAGATAACAAAACCCAAGATGTTTGTAGGCGGTACCATTACCAGGTTGGATTTGTATCACTGCTGTTAACAGCTCTTTGGCCGGCTCATATTGTTCAGTGTGTATATACGCAACCGCCAGAGAATTCATAATCTCCGGGCTGTTACGGTTTATTTCCAGCGCTCGTTTATACGAGATGATGGCCTGTTCATAGTTCTTTTGTGATTCATAAATGCCTCCAAGCCCCTTATGTGCTTCCCAATCGTTATCATTTATCTCGACCGCCCTGCTGTAACTCATCTTTGCTTTGTTCGGGTCATCAAGCTGCAGATAACAATATCCAAGATACCGATAGGCAGTACCATTGTCCGGTTGGATTTGTATCACTGCTGTTAACAGCTCTTTTGCCGGCTCATTGTAATTGGTGTTTAGATACGCAACTGCCAGAGAAGTCATAATCCCCGGGTTGTTACTGTCTATTTCCAGCGCACGCTTATAGGAGCGAATAGCCTGGTCATAGTTTTTTTGCGATTCATAGATATGGCCAAGCATCTTTTGGATTTCGTTCACCTTTGGATTGAGCTGTTCTGCTCGGCCCGCTGCCGCCAATGCGTTGGTGTAGTCCTTGATTTCATAGTAGCATTTGGCGGCATTTATATGCGCTTCCAGATGGTCCGGCTTAAGCTCACAGGCCCTGCTGTATGCCTTGACCGCCAATGCAAATCTTTTCAAAATCTGGTAAACCCGTCCAAGATTGAAATAATCTTTGAAAGACCGGGGGTTTAGCTCTGTTGCCTTTTCGTAGGACACAGCGCTTTTTTCATAATCCTTTGTTTCCTGATAGATGTCGCCAAGCAACGAATAGGCCGATGGAAGGTGCTCGTTTAATTGTACAGCCGAGTTGAGCCTTTCGATGGCCATTTTATTCTCCCCGAGCTCTTTGAGCATTACGCCATCGATATAAAAATCAATCGCCTTGGCCTGTTGCTGCTCCTCACAGCCTGTAGAAAATAACAGGATTACGCCTGTCAGGCTTATGCAGATTCCAAGATATATTCTCATTTTATAAGACATATATATTCCCTTTCATTATATCCGGACGTCTCTGCCGGCACTATTTACAAACACCTGGCAAAGAAATTCTTAATCAGCGGCAATTATACCACAGCAGCCATCACTGTCAAAACTTTTAGCGACCCAAAGATTTCATTTTCGAGCGTTTTTTCAATGTTTGACATTTTTAACGCACCTCTATATTATATCGGCTTAATAACTAAGAAGGTAAAGTACGGATAGCTTACTTTTGTAGTTCGTATGTGAAAGGTCCTTCATGGCAAGACAAAAACCGGTTTTGAAGAACAAGCCATTCATTCTAATTATCCGTGACGGCTGGGGTTACAATCCAAACCCGGATGAGGATGAATATAATGCCGTCAAGTGTGCCAACACACCGGTGGACGATATGCTAATGGCGGAGTACCCAAACTGCGTTATCCATACCAGCGGCGAAGATGTGGGCCTCCCGGACGGGACGATGGGCAATAGTGAAGTAGGCCATCAAAACATCGGAGCCGGCAGAATCGTCCCCCAGGAATCTGTAAGAATCAGCAGAGCCATTCGCGACGGGTCATTTTTCGAGAATAAGGAATTTCTGAATTTAATCAAATATGTAAAAAACAACAACGGCAAAATGCACCTTATGGGCCTGTGCAGCGATATTGGCGTGCACTCACTATTGGACCACTTGTACGGCCTGCTTGAGCTGGCAAAAAGAAACGATGTAACGGATATTTTCATCCACGCCTTTACTGATGGCAGGGATTCGCCGCCGAATAGTGGCGCAGAATACATAGCCGATATCGAGAAAAAAGCCCGGGAAATAGGAGTGGGCACAATCGCAAGTGTAATGGGCAGATTCTATGCGATGGACCGCGACAGCCGGTGGGACCGTGTGCAAAAGGCATACGAATGTATGCGGACCGGCAAAGGCCTTAAAGCCGCCACGGCAGCAGAGGCTGTTGCCAAAAGTTATGAAAAAGATGTGACGGATGAATTTATCGAGCCAACCTGTATTGTTAATAGTGAAAATGAACCTTTAGCCACTATCGAGGACGGCGACGGCGTGATATTCTTCAACTTCCGCGGCGACAGACCTCGTGAAATCACGAGGGCATTCATTCAGTCAGACTTCAAGGAATTTGCCAGGCCAACCAGGGCAAATATATATTACGTTTGTATGACAGAGTACGATGCATCGCTGCCGGTGCCGGTGGCGTTTCAAAAGCCGCCAAAAATGAAAAATATCCTCGGAGCATACTGGGGCTCTCTGGGCCTGAAAGAATTTCGCTGTGCCGAGACGGAAAAATATGCTCATGTCACCTTCTTCTTCAATGATTACACCGAAAAGCCCTTCACGGGCGAAGACAGACAAATAGTGCCCTCGCCGCGAGTCCGGACTTACGACTTAAAGCCGGAGATGAGCGCTTACGAGGTTGCCGATGTTGTACTGCAGAGGCTGGACTCGAACAAGTACGATGTAGTAGTGGTCAATTTCGCCAATCCTGATATGGTTGGCCATACCGGCGTATTGGAAGCTGCGGTTAAAGCGGCTGAGACGGTCGATGAGTGCGTGGGCAGAGTTCTTGAGAAAGTTAAAAGCCTGGGCGGCAGAGGTATAATTACCGCTGACCACGGCAACTTTGAAAAAATGTGGGACATAGAAAAGAATCAGCCGCATACCGCGCATACTGTCGGTGACGTGCCTTTGATTGTTTTCGATGAGCGCTACAAAAACAGAAAACTGCGGGAAGGCGGAAGATTAGCCGACGTAGGCCCTACCTTGCTGGGAATGATGGGACTGCCGCAGCCTGAAGAAATGACCGGACAATCGCTGTTTGAGAAATAATATCTGGTGGGGAAAAAACGAAAACCAACTTGTTTTATTATTGCAGGTCCAAACGGTGCAGGAAAAACCACATTTGCATTACGCTATTTGCCGCAAATAGCAGGCTGCCGCAACTTTGTCAATGCTGACCTTATTGCTTATGGTATTTCGCCTTTTGACTCGTTATCGGCTCAATATGAAGCCGGCCGTATTTTTCTTCGCCAGATATATGCAAATATCGACAAGCGGGTAGATTTTGCTTTTGAAACGACATTGGCAGGCCGAAGCCATATTAACCTGCTGAAAAAACTCAGACAAGACGGCTGGCAAATTGTCCTTTTTTTCTTGTGGATACCTGATGCAGCTTTTTCAAAAAGCCGAATTCGTGAGCGAGTCAAACACGGCGGACATAATATTCCTGATGATGCAATCTACCGCCGCTTTCCTCGTGTAATGCAAAATTTCATAAAAATTTACATTCCTCTTTGTGATAAAGTGATTTGTTATGATAATTCAAGGCCTGATCCGGTTCCTGTTTTTCGACAGGACAACAAAGGCAAGCACATTTTGAATCAGGATATATACGCAAACATTTTGAGGCAATCAGATGACTACAAAGCAAACCGATAAAATGGCGGTAGAAGCTGGTAGATGTCTCCGAAAAGCTGTGCGGGAAGAGTTGCAGCGAAAAGCACTGCTTGGCCAGTATGTTATTATAAACCGTAATGGCAGGGCCTGCCGCGTTTCAGCCAAACAGGCACTAAAAATTACCAAAGGTAAATAATTTTGCTTTAATGTTCAAAAATTTTGTATTGTGTCCCGGATTTCAGTTTTACCCTTCTTTTTTCAAAAACCCTGCGATCACATTACAGAGTTTTATGTTCGTTTTCTGCCATCTCCGTGGCAGGATTATCTTTCTATCTCAGTAAATTCGTGTCTCGACAACGAAATATTGGAATTATAGTAAGAAATGAATACAATAACGCGATTATGGGACAGATAATAATACTTGACCAAAATATGGTTAATATGATTGCAGCCGGCGAGGTCATTGAACGCCCTGCCAGCGTAGTCAAGGAACTGTTGGAAAACAGCATCGATGCGGGGGCGACAAAAATAACAGTATCTATCGAAGATGGAGGCCGAAAATTATTATCGGTCGCCGATAACGGCTACGGTATGGACGCCGAAGACCTGGCCGCGGCATTTGAGCCGCACACCACGAGCAAAATCAAAACCACCAAAGACCTGCGCGGCATATCGACTCTCGGCTTCAGAGGCGAAGCATTAGCGAGTATAGCCTCGGTGGCACAAGTTCGGGCTGTCAGCAGGCCTTTCCTTGAGCGAAGCGAAGGAATGAAGACTGAATCGGGCGCCAATTGCATTGAGATTGATTGTGGAAATACGGGCAGCGTCAGCCCGGCCAGTGCGGATTACGGTACAAGAATCCAGGTCAGAGACCTTTTTTATAAGCTGCCTGCCAGGCGAAAATTCCTTAAGACCGCCAATACCGAAATGGGCCACATCATCGAGCGGTTCACACGCATCGCACTGGCAAATTGTGATTTGGATATGACGCTAACGCACAACGGCAGAGAGCTTCATCGATTATCGGGCAGAGATGACATTCGCCGTCGAATAGCTGAACTGTTCTCATCTGAGATTGCTGACAATTTGGCGGAAATCAAAAGCAATGAAAGAGGATTAGATATTTTCGCCCTGTTAGGCAAACCCGGCATTTCAAGAACAAATAACAAATTTCAATATGTATTCCTGAACGGCCGATTCATCCGCGACAAATTTGTCTCGCACGCAATTAAAGAGGCATATCGAGGGTGCTTAGAGCCGGACAGATTCCCTGTCGTCTTTTTGTTTATTCAGATTCCATACGAAGATATAGACGTGAATGTGCATCCAACGAAGATTGAGGTGCGTTTTTATAATGCCAACCTGGTTCACTCTCAGGTCCTCGGATGTCTGCGGGAAAAGCTCTTGGGGACAAATCTTGACGTTAGTGCAAAACTGCCGGCAATTCCACATCCTGAAAGCTCAGCATCGGGCTCTGTTGTAGGGCGGGACCAAAAGATTGCCGACGCAATGGCTGAATTTTTCAAAAAGCACAGACCTGTCCCAACGCAGCAGCAATTTGCACGTGAAAGGGCGGACGCAAGCGGTGTGGCCGGATACGAGAGAAGAGAGACGAAATACCAAAGGCCGCAGTTTGATAGAAAATTCCTGCAAATACATGACAGCTTTATTGTCGCCCAGATTGACGATGGATTCATCATTATCGACCAGCATGCGCTTCACGAACGCATAATATATGAGAATCTGTGCCGGCGTTTACGGGAAAGCAAACTCGAATCGCAGAAACTGCTGATACCTGAAAGTTTTGAGGTTACTGTGCCCCAGGCCGATACGCTTAAAACCAATGCAGAGCTGTTCGAGAAATTGGGTATCGAGCTTGCCCCCTTTGGTCCCAGGACGATGGCTATACAGGCCTTTCCAACCCTGCTGGCAAAAGCCGACCCGCTCGATTTCGTTCAGAATTTAATCGACTTGCTCAGTCACAAGGAAATGGACCTTGATGCAGAAAGATTGCTCGATGAGGTCTTAAATATGGCTGCCTGTAAAGCGGCCATAAAAGCCGGACAAAAGCTAAGCGACAACGAAATAGAGAAACTACTTGCAGATAGAAAAATAGTAAAGAGGGCGAGCCGCTGTCCCCACGGCAGACCCACTACGATAAAATTCACGCTCAGTGACCTCGAAAAGCAGTTTAAGAGAACCTGATGAAGAAGAAATGGTACGCCATTTGCCTCTGTCTGCTCGGATTGTTCTTTTTTTTGGGTGTTTTTGTCCAACTATTAAGAAATATTAGAGAGCCGGGCCGAAATTTACTAGATATGGCAAACAAGCCGAAACGAATAGTCTCGCTCGCTCCGAATTTGACTGAAATTCTTTTTGCATTAGAGCTGGATGAACAAATCGTTGCGGTATCAAACGACAGCGATTACCCCCCCGAAGCAGCCAACAAGAAGAAGATAGGGACCTTCTGGCAGCCAAATACTGAAGCTATAATAGCGTCTAAGCCGGATTTGGTGGTTACGCTGTGGTTCGAGCAGCAAAAAGCCACTGCGGATAGCTTAAGACGTCTGGGTTATCAGGTCCTGACTTTACGAATTGAGAAAATTTCAGAGCTTCTGGCAGCGATTCAGGAAATCGGGACCGCAGCAGGCTGCGCACAACTGTCAAACCGAGTGGTTGAAAACATCCGCAATCACTTGAGTGATTTGCAATCGAAGCTTGTCTCCGCTGATAAAGTCAAGGTGTTGTGGGTGGTGCAGGCTGAACCTTTACGCGTGGCCGGCAGAAATACCTTTGTAAACGAATTGATAGAACTGGCCGGCGGAGAAAATGCTATCGGCCGGACTATTCAACAGTATCCGCCTATAAGCACCGAAGAGCTCCTGACTTGCGGTGCGGAAACAATAATCCAATCGGGGATGGGCAAAAGCAATATGGCAGAGCAGCAAAAGGCCGCAGAGAGATTTTGGGGCAGGTGGCCAAATTTACCCGCCGTTAAAAATAACAAGATTTATGTCGTCGAGCCGGATACTGTGCTAAGATTAGGGCCAAGATTATGCCAGGGCATTGAGCTGATTGCTCATTGCTTACATCCGGACATCATCCGTCAAAAATATAATGGCTCGCAACAGACCAGATAAATCAAAAGCTAAAATGCTAACATCAGAAAAATTGGCTGTCAGAATTGTAATCTGTTTAGCAGTGCTGTGCGTAGTGATGTGCCTGTGTGCAATGGTGGGGCCACAAAAGGTTTCTCTGCGAAAAGTTTTCGCCGGCCCTGGTGAGGAGCCGGGCGGCAACATTGATTACGAAATTTTTGTTGGGGTTAGATTGCCGCGAGTGATTTTGGCCGCTCTGGTCGGAGCGGCACTGGCCTGTTCTGGTGTCGTATTACAGGCGATTTTACGAAATCCTCTCGCTGACCCCTACATTCTGGGAATATCCAGCGGTGCGGGACTCGGAGTCATTATCGCGGTTTTGTCCGGTGCAACCTGGGCATTCTGGGGTGGCTCACCGATTGCAGTTTTTGCATTTGCGGGCGCCCTCGGCACAGTTTGGCTGGTCTGGTGCATCGGACATTTTACGGGTAAATCACAAGTTACAAGCCTGCTGCTGGCCGGCGTTGTAATTAATGCCTTCTTTTCAGCAGTGATTATGTTCTTGACCTCGATAGCGAAAAGTGAGCAGGTACATTCGACAATATTCTGGCTGATGGGAAACATAACGGAAAAAAGCCTGTCGGTCCTGGGCGTTAGTGCAGCGTGTATCTTCGCTGGAATAATCGCTTTATTTTGCATTTCTCACAGGTTAAACGTTCTTACCTTCGGCGAAGAGGAGGCAAAAGCTCTTGGTGTTGATACGGCAAGAACCAGAGTAATTGCGTTCGGCTTTGCAGCTTTTATAACCGCGATTGCGGTTAGTCTAAGTGGGCTTGTTGGGTTTGTGGGTCTTATCATTCCTCACGGAGTTCGCCTCGTATTCGGGCCGGACCATCGTCAATTGCTGCCTGTCAGCGGGATAATCGGGAGCGTATTTTTGGTTGCTGCCGATACCCTTGCCCGTACGATTGTCGCCCCGGCCCAGTTGCCGGTGGGTATTATCACAGCTATTGCCGGAGGGCCCTTTTTCCTGGTCCTGCTGGCAAAATACAGCAGAAAAGTTAGCTGGTTAAAATGAGCGGTATTATAAAGGTTGAAAATCTGAGTTTTGCATACAGGTCCCAAGGCACTATTGTGAAGGATATCAGCTTTGAAGTAATGCAGGGAACATTTCTGACAATAGCAGGACCAAACGGCGCCGGCAAGACAACCCTGCTGAATCTGCTTTGTGGATTGCTTTCAGCCCAGGCCGGTTCTATAAAAATCGATGCAGCGCATATAGAATCATATTCGGTCAAAGAACTTGCGCAAAAGCTCGCTGTTGTTCGCCAGGAATTTGTGCCGGTATTTGACTTTACGGTGGCCCAGGTCGTGTCGATGGCAAGAACACCATATTTGGGTACGTTTGGTTTTGAAAGTCAAGCCGATATGAAATTTATAAACGAAGCGCTCGAAATGACCGATACGAAGCAGTTCAGCTCACGACCACTCGCGGAGTTGAGCGGAGGTGAGCGGCAGCGGGTCTTTATTGCAAGGGCACTCGCACAAAACACTCCCATTTTGCTTTTGGATGAGCCGACCAGCTTTCTGGATTTGAAACATCAGGTTGGCATATATGATTTACTGAAAACTATGCAGCTTGAAAAAGGCAAAACAATCGTTGCCGTAACGCACGATATCAACCTTGCAGCTCAATACGCAGATGTTACCCTGCTTCTTGGAGCTGATACCAGCTACCAGTACGGCCGCGCCCAAGATGTTTTTTCGCCCGAGCAAATCGAAAGAGTTTTTGGCGTCAGGGCCTTTACAGGCAAAATTGGGGAAGAAAAATTCTTCATTCCTTTAGGAAAATTTGCAAAAGATAGGAGCCGAATCGGCCGAAAAGTGGACAGCAGTTGATAGAAAAAGCTGTACTCCCACAACATAACTACTTATGTAATAAGGTGTTACAGATGCCCTCGACGGGTCTGTTTGGATAATGTGGCCGCGCGAATATATTTTAAGAACCTGGTTGCGATTTTGGCCAAAATAAATATTGTACGATTTATTCATCAATATGTTAAAATATTAGGTTTCGGTAGGCATGTGAATACCGTTTAGTAGTAAGGTAAATTAAGAAGTGGCACAGAAACGCAAAAAGACAGCCAAAAAAAAAGCAAGCTCAACCCGGACAAGGAAAAGTCGTTTGACTGCCGCTACCATTGAGCATTTCAAGCAAATGTTATTTCAGAAACGCCGAGAGATTGTCTGCAACGTAAACGAGATGGAAGATGAAGCTCTCAAACAGTCCCGGCTGGATGCAAGTGGTGACCTGTCAAGTATGCCAATTCACATGGCCGATATCGGAACCGATAACTACGAGCAGGAATTCGCTTTAGGGTTGATGGATAGCGAAAGGAAACTACTAAACGAAATCGACAAAGCGCTGCATCGCATCGAGGATGGAACTTACGGCATCTGCAAAGGCAGTGGCAAACCAATACGCAAGGCACGGCTCGAAGCTCAACCCTGGGCCGAATATTGTGTTGAATATGCCCGAATGATGGAACAGGGCCTTGTAAAAGAGCACGAACAATCGATATCAGAAACGCCGGAATCTGAAAGCGAGGATGAGTCAGAGGAGGAGGCCTCTATCGACTAAACCCGGCTTTGGATTGTTCGGGCATATAATCATCGTACCACAAAATGTTCGACAGCCTGTCTTTTTCACATTCGTACCTTCATTTTTCTCATCAAGTCGAAACGGCAGGTGAAAATATATTCCATTTTGCTCTCAAAAAGGGTAAACTAACACACCAGTATGAAACACAAATGTCCAATCTGCCATAAAACTATTCAAGCAAAACCTGAAGAGAAATCCGAAGAGACAAAATTCTATCCCTTTTGCTCCCGTCGATGTAAGCTGGTTGATCTGGGTGTCTGGCTGGACGCTGAGTATAAGATATCGCAGTCACACGAGTTCGGCGAGCCGTCCAATACTGCCTCTGATAGCTCCTTAGAAAAGCAGAAAAGAACAATATTTAAAAAATAAAACATTAAAAAAATCTGTTGAAACCGGTTGACAACGATTATATATTTATTGTATTGAGTTTATGACAGGTTGATTGTAATCCTTTTTGAAAGGGTACAAAATGGACAACGAAAAAGAATCCCCTAAAGTTTTTGAGAAACTTCTCTTTCCAAAGATATTTCAAAGTTTCCGAATAGCCATCCATTACAAGAATTTGATAATCGCTTTTCTGGCAGTGACTGTCGTATGTCTTTCCGGCTGGATTATGGACTTTAGCAAAACAGTTGTTGCTATAACAGGCCCGGAAGGCAGAATTATAGAGACAGAGCTGCAAATTTATATGACCAATCCTGGCCAATTAGAATCATATATTGAAAATGCCAGGGAAGACAGCGAGCGTACAGGAGTATTTTCTACGCTCTGGCGTTTTGCTGCAGGAAGATTTCACAACGCACTAAATTGTCTATTTGCATTCAACATCCCGGGGGTATTTGTAAATATAGCAGAGTATTTTAAGGCAGTGACGTGGGTAGTGAGATACCATTTGGTTTACTGTGTCATATTTGCGGTAATAAAGCTTGTTGTGATGGCCATTGCCGACGGAGCCATCTGCCGAATTGCAGCGTTGCAATTCGCCCGAAATGAAAAACCCGGCCTGCTCGAGGCACTGCGCTTCAGCACAAACAAATTCACCAGCTTCGTCACCGCGCCTCTGGCGCCGGTGGGCATAATCATCTTCATAGGTTTCTTCATTTTTCTCCTGGGACTCGTTGGCAACATTCCTTGGGCCGGCGAGTTGATAATGGGTATCTTTATGGTGCTGGCCTTGATTGCCGGCGCGTTGATAGCGGTCGTTTCGATAGGGGCGGTTGCCGGTTTTAACCTGATGTTTCCTGCTGTGGCATACGATGGTTCGGATTGTTTCGATGCGATAAGTCGTGCTTTCAGTTATGTATATGCAAAACCGTGGCGAATGATTTTTTATACCGCGATAGCGGCAGTCTATGGCGCTATTTGTTACATATTTGTTCGATTCTTTACCTTTTTGATGCTCTGGGTTACCCACCGCTCCCTGCAGCTCGGCGTCCTGGGCGGTAACAAGAAGCTTACAGCTATTTGGCCGGGGCCAAGCCTTACAAACATTGTCGACGCGCCGGATTTGGCAGCAGCTAATTGGTCTCAAACAGTGGCAGCCGTCATTGTATATTTGCTCTTGTTGGCCGTTGCCGTACTTGTAGCTTCTTTTATATTAAGTTTCTACTTTTCCGCCAATACTATAATCTATTCACTGATGCGTAATAATGTTGATAACACCGCTCTGGACGACATTTATACGCCTTCTGTGGAAATCGAAACTGAGCCGACCGCAATTGATTCGAAAAAAGAAGAAGCGGAGCCGGAGTCAGAATAACAACCGGATTCGTCATCTTAAGCAGATTAACTTAAATGAGCTTTTGGTACAAATCGACAAGCATCTGTTAATCATAGAAAGCTTCGGTTTGCGTGTTTTTTCACATCCCGCGCAGCGGGACCCATTTCTCACAAAAGTGCTGATTTTTCCTATGGCTCTTAGTGAGCTTCTTGCTTTTGACTTTTTCCCACTCCTAACGTAAAATAGATTGTTGTTGGAGACTGCTTTTATTCAAAGAAGTGCGGTACAGGCCAACAAATGGCAAAATTCAAACTAAATAATGAGTTTAAGCCTGCCGGCGACCAGCCGGAAGCCATAAACCGGCTCGTAGAAGGGCTGCGCGCGGGCGGCAAATTCCAAACCCTTATGGGCGTTACCGGCAGCGGCAAAACATTCACAATGGCTAACGTCATAGCTCAGCATAACCTGCCGGTGCTTGTTATATCCCATAACAAGACATTAGCGGCTCAGCTCTATGAAGAATTTATGGAGCTGTTTCCCGAAAACGCTGTCGAATATTTCGTCAGCTATTACGATTACTACCAGCCGGAGGCGTACATTCCGCAGCGGGATATATACATAGAAAAAGACGCCTCCAAGAACGCCGACCTTGACAGGCTCCGGCTTTCAACTACTACAAGTCTGTCAACAAGGGATGACGTAATTATCGTTGCCTCTGTCTCCTGCATTTTCGGACTCGGCTCGCCGGAAGATTATAAGGCTTCTGTCGTGGCCGTCCGAACCGGAGAATCTTTCGAGAGAAACGACCTGCTCGGCAGATTGGCTGATATCCAGTACACCAGAAACGACTTCGATTTCCAGAGGGGGACGTTCAGGGTTCGCGGCGATGTGGTCGAACTCTATCCTTCTTACGAATCTTTTGCAATCCGCATCGAATTCTTCGGCGACCAAATAGAGAAAATAAGCTACATAAACCCCATATCTGCGGAGATTCTGGCCGTCGAGGAACAGGTTTTTATATATCCGGCCCAGCACTACATTATGCCCGGCTACAGAATTGACTCTGCCGTAGCGGGCATAAAGGCAGAGCTAAAACAGCGACTGGCCGAACTGAGACAGCAGGGCAAACTCCTCGAAGCACAGCGGCTGCAGGCCCGAACGATGTATGATATCGAGATGATACAGGAGGTCGGCTATTGCAGCGGAATCGAGAATTACGCAAGGCACCTGTCGGGGCTGCCTCCCGGAGCCAGACCTTATACGCTGATTAACTACTTCCCGAAGGATTTCCTTTTGTTTATCGACGAGTCTCATGCCACCATTCCGCAAATACGGGCAATGTGGGCCGGTGACAGAAGCAGAAAAGAAGTCCTCGTTGACCACGGCTTTAGATTACCCAGTGCACTGGACAATAGACCTCTGCGTTTCGAAGAGTTCCAGGAAAATTGGTCCAGCGTCGTTTTTGTCTCCGCAACACCAGGACCATTCGAGCTGGAAAAGTGTCATAATGAGGTCGTCGAGCAAATCATAAGGCCGACCGGACTTGTGGACCCTGTAATCTTCGTACACCCGGCCGGCAATCAGATACCACATCTGCTCGATGAAATCGCCAAACGAGTCAAAGCCAAAGAGCGAATGCTCGTTACTACCCTGACGAAAAGGATGGCCGAAAACTTAGCTGGTTTCATAACTAAAAAAGGTTTTAGATGCCGTTATCTGCACAGCGAAATCAATACACTCGAAAGAATTGAAATACTAAGGGATTTACGCAAAGGCCAATTCGATGTTCTCGTGGGAATAAACCTGTTACGGGAAGGTCTGGATTTGCCGGAGGTCTCAGCCGTTGCAATTCTTGATGCGGACAAGGAAGGTTTCCTGCGAAGTCATACATCTTTAATACAAACAATCGGCAGAACCGCAAGAAACGTCAACGCCACTGTCTTTTTATATGCCGATAAGGTCACCAGGTCGATGCAAAAAGCTATTGACGAAACAAGCAGACGCCGTAAAATTCAGTTAAAGTACAATAAAGAACATAACATTACACCCGAGACAATAAGAAAGGAAGTCCGCAAAGGCTTGGCCCAGCAGATAAAAGCCAGGCAAACTGCCCGCCAGGCGGTTCATTTCAACGACAACGAATATGAAAAAGTTGAGCTGGCTTCTCACATCGAGAAAGAAATGCTTGAAGCAGCCCAGGCCCTGGACTTCGAGCGGGCGGCCTTTCTGCGAGACCAGTTGCGAGAATTGAAAGAGCTGCCGGAATTCGTTCTCGTCGAGTCAAGCAAAAAGAAAAGCGAACACTTGGCTGAACAAAAACATAAAAGATATAAAAAAGGCATTGACCCGGATTTCACGGATTAAATTGTTCTAAGTTGTCCAACCAAATAAAATGTGTTAGAATAGAGCCTGTTCGGCATCTGATACGGCACTGTATAATTCAGAATTTAGGCAAGAGAAATAGAAATGAAATTTACCCTGTATTTTCTTTATACAAGAAATCGGACGGATCGTTCGTGTATCAAAGAAAAATGGATTCGCAATGCCATAGAAAACCCCTTAAGAACAGAGGTTCAGAAAGACGCCAGAATTCGAAAATGGATATATGTAAAAGAAGTCGATAAATATTTGCGGGTTATTCTGCTCTCGGACGGTGTAACTGTACACAATGCGTTCTTTGATCGCAGTTTTCAGGAGTAATGTTATGAAGATCAAATACTTTACAGATACGGATACTGCTTTGATGGAGTTTTCAGACCATCAGGTGGCTCAGACCAAAGAGATAAATGAAAATATTTATGTTGATTTGGACGCGGACGGCAATCTCGTGAACATGACTATCGAACATGCCGGCAAGCAGGCAAATATAGCTGAGATAGCTTATCAACAAATTGAAAAAAAGACCGCCTGAACAGCAGACATTGTTGGCTTCTATCCCGGATGAAGTTGTGCAAACCAAATAAAATTTGTTAGAATACAGCTTATACAAGGCGTTTGATTCAGTTATCGGTACTTTATGCAAAAGTAGGCTTTAGCTATGACAAAGTAAGTGTGATATGCCATATATGAAGTTTAATCTTGTGGCACGGGCATCCTGCCCGTGTGTAATAAATAAGGCTTAATTTGCCACAGATGAAGCGTTATCTGCCATAAATGAAGCGCCAGTTGTAGCATATTAAGCGTGATATGTCGCAAATGAAGCTTATTATGCTTGTTTTAACGGTCTATATCTGTTATTATGGGACAAGCATTGAGATGTTTGTGTTTTTGACAATTAAATACCTTAAAGTACTGAGTTTTTAGCGTTTCGTCTTAAACCACCAGTTTGAAAATCCAGAGACGCGTAAAAGTCGGTGCTCCTGGCAACAGGGGCATCGCTTGCGTATTGCTTACGGGCCTTGGCGGGCATCAACGGAGCACGATGTAGCAGTGCCCTTTTTAGTGCGCCGGGAGATACTAACAATTTTTGAGCAAGGAGAAGGAAAATGAAAACGCAGTTAATCCTTGCATTGGCAATAGTGGTTTTATTCTTTGGTTCTTTGCCGAGCACCTTCGCGACCACCGCTAATTTCCAAGCCCTTCCAGGTGTAGGTTGGCAAGCAATATCCGCAGACGGTTCAATTGTAGTTGGTGGAAACTATCGCTGGACGGCACTTTCTGGTTCGCATCATTTAGGTACCTTGCCCGGGGCTCTGAGTAGCTCAGCTCACGGAGTATCAGCAGACGGATCTGTTATTGTTGGAAACAGTGGAGGAAAACCGTTTCTTTGGACCGAGACCGGAGGTATGCAAGAAATTGATATTGGGGCAGGCTATTCCGGTGGTAGTGCCAATGCTGTTTCAGCCGATGGCTCTGTTGTGGTTGGATACGGCAAAACTCCCACCGGTAGTGAAGCCATTCGTTGGACAGTAACCAGCGGTGTTCAGGGTTTAGGTTATCTTCCCGGCGAGGAGTATATCAGTTCTGCAACAGGAGTCTCATCAGATGGAACAGTTGTTGTGGGAGCCAGCAAATCTGAGCTTTCTGGTCCATACAATTATGAGGCTTTTCGTTGGACATCTTATGCAGATATGGTTGGAATAGGAGAATTGCCCACATGGTACAGGAGTATTGCTTGGGGAGTTTCGGCTGACGGAAAAGTAACCGTGGGCTATTGTATCTACTCTGGAGGTACGATAGCTTTTCGATGGACGGAATCAGGAGTGGTACAGCTATTAGGTGATTTGGACGGAGGTAGGCGTGAAAGCACCGCCTATGCGGTATCGGCCGACGGATCCACAATTGTGGGCAGTAGCGTAACATCAGGTTCGACCGATGATATGATCCATGAAGCTTTTGTGTGGGATGAGGCTCATGGTATCCGAAATCTCAAAGATGTGCTGGAGACTGAATGTGGATTAGATTTAACCGGCTGGTTGCTAACCGATGCCAAGGGTGTATCTGCGGATGGATTAACTATTATTGGTAATGGCTATAACCCGGATGGCATCGCACAAGGCTGGATTGCAACAATCACCGAACCGGCTACACCACCGATTGCTGATGCGGATGGGCCTTATACTATCTATGTTGGTGATACGCTTTCGCTGGACGCCAGCGGTTCAACAGATGATTATAACGATATAGTCTCATATGTGTGGGACCTTGACGACAACGGCTCTTTTGAGACGGACGCTGGAGGCCAGCCGGTCTTTGATGTCAATTATGCGTCTCTTCAATCACTCGGGCTTCTTGTTGACCATATCTACAATATTCACCTGAAGGCAACTGACAGTGAAGGGCAAAGTGATGTTGCCGGCAGTACGCTTATAATTGTTCCCAAACGTGCGATTGTTGTTGCTGTTGACATAAAGCCCGGCAGTTGTCCGAATCCTGTTAATGTCAAGAGCAAGGGTGTTCTACCGATAGCTATCTTAGGTACAGTCGACTACGATGTAACCACAATCGACCCAACATCTATCCGGCTAACTGGTGTTGAGCCGCTACGCAGCGGCTATGCGGATGTAGCTACGCCGGTATCGGATAGTAACGACTGCAACTGTATGACGACAGAAAGCCCCGATGGATTCCTTGACCTTACCCTGAAATTCAAGACTCAAAGAATTGTTGAGGCCGTTGGTGACGTCAATGATGGTGACGTATTGGAATTGCCACTTACTGGTGTATTGTCCGATGAGACGCCTATTGAGGGAGCCGATTGTATCCTGATTCGTGGAAGACATAAGCCCATAAACCCAGCGGATATTAACAAAGACGGCGTTGTTGACGTGGCTGATTTTGCCATATTTGCACAAAACTGGCTGCAATCAAGCATTGTAGACGAATAACCGGCCACGCTCTTACTGCTCGGCCTCGGTGCGGTGACGTTGAGAAGAAAACGCAGAGCAAAATAGTTTTGAGTACTGGATGTTCTATCTTTTTCCTTCGCATTGTTCTCGTTGAATCCCTTCGGATTCTCTCCAGAGTTTCTCAAGCTCAGAATGAGCGCAGATCCCGCACCAATTTTGTTTTTTAAATTTGGTGCGTGGACAATCTCCGAAATCCCTGTTCCCCTGATGTACAGCAACCTGATACTCTGATATCCACATCCTGATACTCTGATAGCCCGATATCCACATCCTGATACCCTGTTTACCTGATAAACTTTTTTCTCTCCGCGGTTATTTTTTTCATTTTTTTTGTTGACAATTATTTGATAATATGTTAATTTGGTTATATGTTTACCAAAAGGTAAACTTGAAGTCGCAGATCCGGCTTTAGACGGAACGCCGGAAGGCTATAGATAACTTGGAGTCAATAGTGAAGAGTCTTGGAGCAAAGTGGAAACCCCTTAGGGAAATTACCCATTTTACCACTAATGAGCATCGAGAAACTCGTAGCGCAGCGCAGACCCCGCACCAATTGAGCTTGGCTCACGACTAATTGGTGCGGGGCCAATAACCAATGAACTGTGAAATATGAACAATGAACTACTCACAAGCATCGAGAATCCAACTTTAGCTCACTTTAGGCATTTTAGCTCACTTTTCACTAACTTTTCCTCTACATTTGTAGAGAGCGCACTACAAATCAGCCCTTTTATGCAAAACAAACCCAATTTCCAAAAAGTCAAATTGAACGTAAGCCGAGTTTCAACAAAGGATTACGAAAAATGGACACCTGGTGAACGTGGGAAAAACAAACCCAATTCAAACCCAATCAAACCCAATCAAACCCAATTAAAGCCAATAAAATGCCAAAACAAACCCAATACAAACCCAAACAAAGCCAATTTCAAAGGCAAAAAAAATGCTGCTCTCAACCTTTATGCTGTGGGATATCTAAGGAAAAAATGATATTCTGTAACCGTTAAAATAGGAAATCTCAGATTGATTAGCCAATTAATAGCTATGGAAAAACTAAAATGAAAAAACTCAACATTGAAAAAGTACAAACATTAATCCGAATGGCAATTGAAGAAGACCTTGGTCCGGGTGATATGACAAGTAAGCTTCTCTTTAGAGACGATACTATTGCCAAATCGAATATCATATCACGCGAGGAAATAGTTGTATGCGGAACGGACGTTGCCGGAGAAATCCTCAGGCAATACGATAAAAGACTCAAGTTAAAGGTTTACGTCAATGACGGCGAATCAGCTTACGTCGGATGCAAAATCGCTGCAATCGACGGCCCATTGCGCTCCACGTTAAGTGCCGAACGGGTCATGCTCAACTTCCTGCAAAGACTTAGCGGAATAGCTACGACAACGCGCAAATTTGTCCGTGCCATTCAGGGGACAAAAGCGAGGATTTACGATACGAGAAAGACAATGCCCGGATGGCGAATCCTCGAAAAATACGCCGTTCGCTGTGGTGGGGGATACAATCATCGCATGGGATTATACGACGGCATCCTGATTAAAGATAACCATCTGGCGCAGCTCGGCAGAAACTTCTACCCAAAGCTGAAAAAAATAATCGAACAGGCTAAAAAGGTAAAGGGTGCCAAATTTATCGCTGTAGAGGTCGACCACGTCGACGACCAGCTCAACCATGTGTTAAAAATTCCAGGCATTGATATTGTGCTCCTCGACAATATGGGCCAGTGGCAGTTAAAACATGCTGTGGATATGCGAAACGGAATGCGCAGCAAAAACAAAAAACCACTACTCGAAGCCTCGGGCAACATAACGTTGAGCAACGTTTCAGCTATCGCCCAGTGCGGCATCGATAGGATAGCCATTGGTGCAATTACTCATTCGGCAAGAGCCGTTGATATTGGACTCGACAGGTAACCTATGGCTTGCCCAAAGACCGAACAACTGGACCCTGACAGGATAAAAGCAGGTCTGAAAACCAAACGCATCGGCTCTAAAATCCTCGTCTATAATCGCACTTCAAGCACCAACGATATTGCTGCCGAGTACGCAAAGAATAAAAAAAATGATGGCCTGGTAGTCTTTGCCGAGGAGCAGACCGCAGGCCGTGGAAGGACCGGAACCAAATGGCACAGCGAACCAGCAGATAGTATTCTATGTTCAATTGTTTTAACTGATTGCACACTGAATCCCGAGCTGCTCCCGCTTACCTGCGCCGTAGCAGTCGCCGACGGGCTGGGTAAAATCGGCGGCACCGAAGCAAAAATCAAATGGCCAAACGATATAATCCTAAACGGCAAAAAGGTGGCTGGTATCCTCCTCGAGTCAAAGCTAAATAATCCCGGCGGTACTTATATCCTCGGCATTGGAATAAACTGTCACCAAAAGAGAGATTCTTTCCCCGAAGAATTGCAGCCAGTCGCAACAAGCATCGACTTTGAAAGTCACTCAACTGTCGACCGTATCTCGTTGGCAAAAAGAGTGCTTACCTCAATAGACCACTGGCTCGAAGTCGCGGAAAAAAACAGAAAAAAAGTAACTGACCAGTGGCGTAAACTAAGCATCCAATTAGGCCACAGAGTAACGCTCCTCTTCAACGCCAGGAAATTTACCGGCAATTGTATCGGAATAGACCCCGAAAAGGGCCTAATCCTCCAGCTCGACACTGGCGGAGTTAGAATGTTCGACGCCGCACATACAGCCATCGTCAAATAATCGTGACCTATGTTTATAACCGTCGTGGAGTATCTTTGCATTCGATTCTGT
The DNA here is from genome assembly GCA_013349615.1 of Planctomycetota bacterium. GTDB lineage: Bacteria > Planctomycetota > Phycisphaerae > Sedimentisphaerales > Anaerobacaceae > CS2-K091. The sequence goes on from DUZJ01000016.1 coordinate 25,028, forward strand.
CCGATTTGGCATAAAAACCAAAACCTTCAGTTTCATTTTTTACAACTTTCTGCTATATTATTGTTTTCTGTCAACACGTATTCTAATCTGGATTTTCTTGTTAATCGGTGACAAACAAGATTTTGATAGAAGTTTTGGAGTAAATCTGGTGTAATATTGTGTCCGGATGTTACTAAGAGACTTATTTGGGAAATCTCGTCTGGATATTTTTACCGGGCGGGATACAGCATTGTGCAGATTGATTGTGTGTGGCAATCGTCTTGCGGCTTAGCAGAATTCCAACCGGAAACAGAAATGATGGAGGAAAGACCATGAAAACACAAGCAAAGGTACTGATGTACATCACAGTTGTGCTGCTGTGCGGGGACTGCCCGGCGAGAGCTGCGGGTCCCCTGCAGTTCCGCGAACTCTTTAACGGCAAGGACCTGTCGGGATGGGTCAATGTAAATACGGCCGAGAACACGTGGACCGTACGCGACCGCACGCTGGTATGCAGCGGACATCCTATAGGGGTTCTGCGCACAAAGCGGCAGTACGAAAACTTCATTCTGCAAATCGAATGGAAGCACATGGAGGCGGGTGGGAATTCCGGCGTGTTTGTTTGGAGCGAAGGAGCAGTGCCCGAAGGCAGGCGGCTGCCCAAAGGAGTTGAGGTACAGATTTTGGAACTCGATTGGGTGAATCTACACAAAAAAAAGGACGGCACGCTCCCACCAATCGCTTACGTGCACGGCGAAGTCTTTGGTACAGGTGGTTTGAAGACAGTCCCGGACAATCCGCGCGGCAGCCGCAGCAAGTCCATCGAGAACCGCTGCAAAGGAAGAGGCCAGTGGAACACATACGTTGTCGTTTGTGTAGACGGTGTCATCAAGCTGTCCGTGAACGGCAAGTTCGTCAACGGCATCAGCAAGGCAGCGATCAAGAAGGGCTACATCTGTCTGGAGTCCGAAGGTGCTGAAATCCACTTCCGCAATATCCGGATCATGGAATTGCCGCCGGGCATCACAAACGCTGAGAGTGCCGCACCGATTGTTAAAGGCAAGCAGTAGCCATTAGCTGTCTGCCCCGCGCATCAGCGGAGGGTAAGAAGAGTAGCAGGGTAGAAAATACCGACAAGAGATGCTTATCGGCTGGCCATGTGCAACATCTGAATTAATTGTTTTCGTGTAATCACGAACGCTATAAAAGGAAAGGGTCGAAAAATGTTAAAAAATGGATTGATTAAACGAACACTCATAGTATGGCTGGGACCGGCAGTATTTTTACTTGCAACTTGTTCTGCCAGGCAAGCCACAATCGGCAGAAAAAAGTCCGCGGATTTTTTAAACGCTGACAAGCAGGACATACAACAATGGCGTGAAATGAAATTCGGTCTGTTTATCCATTGGGGCCCGGTCAGTCTGAAAGGAACCGAGATCGGCTGGTCCCGCGGCGGCGAACGACGGGGGCGCAGCGGCAAAGGCCAAATTCCCGCTGAGGAATATGACAACCTGTACAAGCAGTTCAATCCCGTCAAGTTCGACGCCGATGAGTGGGTACAGGTCGCCAAGGATGCCGGTATGAAGTACCTGGTATTCACCTCAAAACATCACGATGGCTTCTCGATGTTCGACAGCAAACTAACAGAATACAAAATCACTAAATCACCGTTCAAACGCGACGTAGTCAGGGAGCTGGCCGATGCCTGCCACAAGGCCGGATTAAGACTCGGCTTCTACTACTCGCCTGTCGATTGGTACCACCCTGACTATCGCACGGAGAACCACGCTCGCTACATCGAGTTTCTCCACGGCCAGATTCGCGAGCTGTGCACCAACTATGGAAAACTCGACATAATGTGGTTCGATGGCCTGGGCGGCTCGGCAAAAGACTGGGACTCCGAAAATCTCTTTAGGATGATTCGCCGGCTTCAGCCTCATATCATCATCAACAACCGCGCAGGTCTGGCGGCCGACCACGACACTCCGGAACAGCGTATCGGCAAATTCCAGACCGGCCGACCCTGGGAGACCTGCATGACAATCTGTCGCCAGTGGGCATGGAAACCGAATGACCAGATGAAGTCGCTCAAGCAGTGCATCCAGACACTCGTCAAGACTGTAGGTGGTGACGGCAATTTACTGTTCAATGTCGGCCCAATGCCCGATGGCCGAATCGAGCCGCGACAAGTCGACAGACTTCGAGAAATGGGCCGAAGGCTACAGAAATATGGCCAAAGTATCTATGGCACCCGCGGCGGACCGTTCAAAACCGGCTCATGGGGAGCCAGTACGCACAAGGACAAAACCATTTATATCCACGTTTTTAATTGGGACGGTGACACCCTTACACTGCCGCCAATCCCCAAGAAAATCATAGCCAGCTCGGTGCTGACCGGCGGTACTGCAACCGTCAAACAAAACAAAGAGTCCATCGAGATTTCCATCCCGAATGCCTATCAACAGGAGCTCGATACTATCATCAAGCTGCAACTGGACGGCCCCGCAAGCGAGATTGCCCCTGTCAGTATGCTGTCGGCTTCCCTGGCATATCGCAAAAAGGTCAAGGCATCCAACGTATATCAGAACATGCATCAGTACAGTGGCGACAAGGCTGTGGATGACGATCCATCCACCCGTTGGGCCACAGATACGGGTACGAATCAAGCCCGGCTGGAAGTGGACATGGGCAAGCCAATGACGTTCGACCGTGCGAGCATCAGTGAAGAATTCGACCGTATTCAGAAATTCGAGCTGCAACACAGGAACGACGAGCAATGGCGAACGTTCGCTCAAGGCACGAAAATCGGTAAGAAACTGAAACTGGAATTCTCGCCGGTCACCGCTCGCCACGTTCGGCTGAACATTCTCGACGCGACTGAAGGTCCGACAATCCGGGAGTTTCAGCTTTTCGCACCAAAGAAGTGATAAAAAGGGAGTTTGAATTATGGCAGATAAATTCGATTGTGTAGTAATCGGCAGCGGTCCGGGCGGCTACGCCGCCGCTATTAGATGCGCACAAAGAGGTGCTTCGGTGGCAGTTGTCGAAATAGGTTTTATTGGCGGCACATGCTTGAATTGCGGATGTATCCCGTTGAAGGCATTGCTTGCATCAGCCCACACCTTGCTGCTAACAAAACATGCGGTTCTGATGGGAGTTGACGTCGCCACAGCTACCGCTAACTGGCCGAAAATGCAGGCCAGAAAGGACACCATAGTAACCGCTTTTCGCAAAGGCCTGACGGGCTTAATCCAAAGCCACAACATAAAGATAGTGCAAGGCCGGGCTGTTGTAACCGCGCCAGGTAAAATTAAAATTGAGACGAATAATTCGCTGATGGAAATTCAGGCCGACACAATAATCCTCGCCACCGGCTCAGAGCCGATTCAAATTCCGGCAATACCGTTTGACGGCCAGACCGTTATCAGCAGTAAAGAGGCACTGACACTGGAGCAAATACCAGAATCGATGGTAATCGTAGGCGGTGGTGTAATCGGCTGCGAAATGGCCTGCGTATATGCCGCCGCAGGAACAAAAGTAACTATCGTAGAAGCCCTTTCCCAATTGATTCCTATGGAGGATGAATGGGTTGGCCGGCTAATTGAGCGTGAATTCAAGAAGCTCGGCATCGACGCCCTGACCAGCCAGAAGGTTACCTCGGTCAACACGACCGCCGGACTGGCAAAAGTAACTCTTGAAAGCGGCCAGACAATCGAGGCCGAAAAGCTGTTAGTCTCAGTTGGCCGTAAACCTGTCGTGGACAAAGAAACCATCGAAGCCCTGAATCTGAAAATGTCCGATTCCGCAATCGCTGTAAATGAAAAAATGGCAACCAATGTCCCCGGCGTTTATGCTATCGGCGACGCTGTGGGTACGACTTTTTTGGCCCACGGCGCTTTTGCCGAGGCCGAAGCCGCTGCGGTCAATGCCACAGGCGGCGAAGAAAAAATAGCTGACTACTCGCTTATACCGCGTGCTGTATATACATTCCCTGAAATCGCATCCGTCGGCAAAACCGAACAAACCTGCAAAGACGATGGACTCGATATCTCTGTCGGTAAGTCATTTTTCAAAGCCAATGGCCGAAGCGTCGCCGAGAATGAAACCGTCGGCCAGATAAGGGTTTTAAAGGATAACTCGACTAACAAAATCATCGGCGTTACAATGGTCGGCGCAATGGTAACCGAGTTGATAGCCGCCGCGAGACTGCTTATAGGCAGTACCGAGAAAATCACCGAAATCAGCTTCCCGCATCCGACGGTTTCAGAAGTGCTCAAGGAAGCCGCCGAAGACGCCTTCGCCCTGAGCTTACACAATCCACCAAAAGTATAAAAAAAGAGATTCGCCACAGAGAACACAAAGAAAAATTAAGAGTAAAAGTGAAGGAAAATGGATTCCTGCTTTCGCAGGAATGACAATATTAAGAACTCTGCGGCCTCTGTGGCAAAAAATCAATGAAGTCTTTGGCTGTAAAACTCGAAAATTGGAAATCTGAAATCGGAAATTCTCTTCATATTTACGATTGCGGCCTTTCCGATTATCGGCAGGTTTTGCAGCAGCAGCACCAGTTGCGTGACAAAAGACGTCGGGGCGAAATACCAGATACCATTTTAATCGCCGAGCACCCCCCTGTCATTACCCTTGGTGCCCGGCAAAGCGCCAACAAGCTGCTGGTCAGCCGCGATAGCCTCACACAACAAGATATTGATGTAGTTGATATTCGCAGAGGCGGCGGTGCAACAGCCCACAATCCAGGCCAGCTCGTCTTTTACCCGATTTTACACCTGCAGGAGCTTGGCCTCGGCATTAGCGAATATATCCGAGAGCTCGAAGCGATAGGTTCGGAACTGCTGAAAGAATTAGGCGTCCGGAGCGCGAGGCGAAAAGGTTTTCCCGGCTTATGGGCCGGCACAAAAAAAATTGCTTCTATCGGTGTACGCGTATCGAAGTTCGTAACCTATCACGGTATGGCAATAAACATTGAAAATGACCTGAGCATATTCGATTTTCTAACGCCGTGCGGCCTGGACGGCGTAGAAATGACGTCGGTCCTGAATGAAACAGGCAAACGCTACCCAATGAGCCATATCAGGAAAAAGTTGACCCAACTGCTTATAAACCATTTCTCTGCGTCCAACGAACCACGAATCACGAGCTACAGGCAGCGAAAATTACCGCCGTGGCTGCGCAGGCCCTTGCCGGCCGGTGAGAGCTACAATCGCACAAACAGCATATTAAGCTCTCTCGGCCTTGAGACAATATGCGTTAACGCCAACTGTCCCAATCGCGGCGAGTGCTGGGATAGAGGCACGGCAACAGTCTTGATTTTGGGTAATGTCTGCACGCGAAGTTGTAAATTTTGCTCGGTAGCGACCGGCAAACCCAACCCTCCGGACCCGACCGAGCCGGCCCGAATAACCGAAATGGCAAAACAAATGGGCCTGAAATACCTCGTGATTACCAGCGTTGACCGCGATGATTTATCGGACGGCGGCGCCGGCCATTTTCGCGATTGCATTAACAAAGCAAGAGCCGAATGCCCGAATATCAAATTTGAGATATTGACACCTGACTTCCGTAACTGCCAGGCTCGGGCCATAGCCATTCTACGGGAAGCTATACCCTTTGTATTCGCCCACAATGTCGAAACGGTACCGTCTCTGTACCCAACCGTTAGAGCCGGAGGAAACTATCAACGCTCCTTGAATTTGCTTAAAATGGCCAGAGAAAGCTACGATGGTATCCAGACCAAATCATCAATTATGCTCGGATTGGGCGAAACAGACGATGAGGTCGAACAGGTCCTGTTAGATTTGCGCAACGTAGGCTGCGACAGAATCACAATCGGCCAATATCTGAAGCCATCAAAGGATTCACTTGAAGTTGTCGAATACATAACGCCTGCCAAATTCGACTTCTGGAAGCAAAGAGCAATCGGATTGGGATTTTCCTTTTGTTTGTCTTCGCCGTTTGCTCGCAGCTCATATTTTGCGGAGCAAGAATAAAATATACGGGGAACCACCCACCGCCATTATCGGACATAACATTTTTTTACCTTAGTCTGTTTTCTCGCTTTGTTTTCACAGCAAACATTTCTTATACTTTAGGTGTCATTTAGAAGTGACTTAAACTGCCTTTAAGAGAGTGTTTTCCAGTAATAGAGTGTTTTCCGGGGGGGAAAATGAGATCTGTAAGGAAAATACTGTGCCGAAGGCAGCATGGTGCTGCATTTATCATATCAATGATATTCGTACTCGTATTTTCGGCGTTGGCTGTCAGCATTGCAACGCTGTCGGGTACGAATCTACAGATAGCCGATAACCAGTGCAAAGCCAATCGCGCTCTCGGCTGTGCCGAGTCCGGTCTCGATACACTCCGCTTCTGGCTCGGGCGCATTTCTATGCCAGGCATGACACAGCAAAACGACAGATTTAGCTGTCTGGCGAACTTTCTGCATACAGATTTGGCGGCATATGGCATTTCAAATATTCTGGCAACGTACGACTACGATGCTGACAACTCGACCATTACTATTACAGATGTTGTGCTGGAATCTTCAGCGGGGCAATCTTTTTCTTCGCAAATTCAGCAAACAAATAACATCGATAAACTACAAATGGACGTAACCGGTTCTTCCGGAACGGTGCAACGAACTATAAGGGTCAATTACAATTTCGGAACAAGGGCCCATACAGTTTTTGACTATGGTGTTGCAACCAGAGGGGCCCTGGAATTGCAAGGTAACATCACTATGGGCGGTGCAAATGCATTCCTCGATGCCGGTGTCTATATCGAAAGCACAGACCCAACTGCACTTTCAATCTTGGGTAATTCCTCGATCGCCGGTGATGTCCACATCACAGAACAGGATGCCATTGTTACACTCCAGGGCGGACAGGCTTCGATTGGCGGCGAAACAGGCCAGGATGCTATAGATAATCACGTCAATTTTGGCGCCCCTTCAACCGAGTTTCCGGTCCCTGAGCCAAACTATTTCAGAGACTATGTTCAGAATACTTACGACCCCAACAATGTATTGTCGGCATACGACAACGTATTAATACCCGCCGGAACCAATCCCCAATTCGTTTCCGTAACATTTAGAGGCGTCGTCTTCATTGAGGCCCCCAACATTGTTCATTTTGGTGGAAATACAGAAATAACCGGTATCATCGTCGGCAATGGTGATTTGAATGATAATTCCGGAACAAACCTGATATGGTTCAGCGGCACCGTCACCAGTCATCCTGTCACCGACCTGCCCGCTGAACCGCAATTTGACCAGCTCCGAGAAGAAACCGGCACGTTCCTTATGGCCCCGGGCTTTAAGGCCGTTTTTTGGGGCAACTTCGATACTCTCAATGGCGCCATAGCTTCAAATGGAATCGAATTCGGAGGAAACGCAGGTGGAACAATTGACGGCTCGATAATAAATTATTCTGATGAGCCGATGATAGTAACCGGCTCTAGCGACCTGTTTTTCAGCCGTTCAGGTACCGCCCAGATGCCGGCTGGTTTCGGGCCTGAAATAATACTGTATTACGTTCCCAGCTCTTATTCTGAAGTTGTGCTTTAAGTTTCGATGTTGATTAATTTCATTTAAAAGAAAGTTAAGGTGAAAAAAGATGAAAGACAAAAAAATAACAATCTGTTTTATTGCGGTTCTAATCGCCAATTCGGCACTTGCAGCCACTTACTATGTGTCCGAAGAAGATGGCACCATTCAAGCCGCCATCGATGCCTGTGAAGATTTCGATACTGTCGTCATCGCCCCGGGAACATACCGCGGCTTGGGTAATTGCGGCATAAACTTCAATGGCAAGGCAATCACGGTCCGCAGCACCGACCCCACCGACTCCCAAATCGTAAATAGCACCATCATCGACTGTGCAGGCATTGCGCGTGGCTTCGTTTTTAACACGTGGGAAAAGGCCGATTCAAAAGTAGCCGGACTCACCATCATCAATGGAGTTGCTATGGTAGGCGGCGCAATTTACTCCTCCAACAATAGCAGCCCCTCGATTACCAACTGTGTCATCAGGAATAATTCAGCAATCTACGGCGGCGGTATTGCATGTATAAATGGCAAAAGTCATCCTGTGATTACTAACTGTCAAATCATAGCAAACTCAGCATCGATCTTTGGCGGGGGCGGCATATACTTAAATGGAAGCAGTCCCACAATAAAAAATTGCATTATCAGTGGAAACGCCGCACCAGAAGGCGGCGCAATCTACAGCCACAATGCCGGTAATCCGCTTATTTCCAATTGCACTATCAGCACAAACACAGCTTCCAACTCGGCTGGAGCCATCTACTGCTACAAATCAAGCAACCTGATGATAAGTCACAGTATTCTCTGGGGCAATACCGCTCCGAGCGCACCGGAAATATTGGTCGGCAACCTGGGAGCCGCTACCTCAATCCGGATTTCATACTGCGACATCCAGGGTGGCCAGACGAGTGTGATACTTGATAACGAATGCACCGTCGACTGGGGCCAGGGCAACATAGATATTGCCCCCCAATTTGTCGACCCAGGCTACATCGATAACAACGGACACTATGTTGAGGGCGACTACCATTTGCTTGATGGCTCTCCCTGCATTGATGCCGGCGACTCTGGGTTTGTCGCAAAGCCCGGCGAAACTGATATCGATGGAAACCCACGGATATTAGGCGAGAAAATAGACCTCGGAGGTGACGAATTTGTGCCGCCGATACCTGCCGTTGTTAAAATAATGCCCAAAACTCTAAATCTCCGAAGCAATGGAAATTGGATTAGCTGTACTATCCAGTTTCCCGACGGCTATGATATTGGCGATATAGATACCGACACTATTGTTCTAAATGGAGAAGAAATTAACCCCGCCCCCACGTGGAGCGGAACTGGTGAAGATTCAAACAAGCTGCTTATCAAACTTGACCGTTCAGAAATCCAAGATATGCTGGAAACTGCGGAAAGCCCCGTCTCGCTCAGAGTCGCGGGCAAGCTTAATGATGGTTCGGACTTTGCGGGAACCGACACAATCAGGGTACTAAAGCGGGGTCAGTAAAGTGAATGTTTCGAGTTTGATGAGCCCGATTTCGTATGTGTCAGTGCACTAAGATTTTCGCCAAATCAGCGAAGTTCGTCTCTGCGCCTGTATCACATCCCCCCATTGCTCAAAAGTAATATCACACTGATTTCCACTACCAATATAGCATCCAGATTCAGCTTTTTTCTACACAATCTGACTACGCGGATGTCCAGCTAACAACCGATGCCGAGTTATATTTAAGAATCGGTTCTTCTTACCCGGCTTATCATCTTTTCTTATTTGACAGCTCAATCTCAATGTGGTCTAATTCGCCGCAATAAAGAGTCGCATTGGGCATGGATGTTCATTGAAATGGCAGAAAAGAACAGGAGAATTTAGTATGCCGAAACGAGATGACATAAACAAAGTAATGATTATTGGTTCCGGCCCGATTGTCATTGGCCAGGCCTGTGAGTTTGATTACTCCGGCACTCAAGCCTGCAAGGCCCTTCGCAAATTGGGCTATGAGATAGTGTTAGTCAATTCCAATCCGGCAACCATTATGACCGACCCTGGCATGGCCGATGTAACATACATCGAGCCGCTTGACCTCCAGACTATGACAAAAATCATCGAAAAGGAGCGACCCGACGCCCTACTGCCCAACCTTGGCGGCCAGAGCGGACTTAACCTGTCTTCCGAGCTTGCCCACGCAGGGGTGCTTGATAAATATGGGGTCAAAATAATCGGCGTTCAGGTAGATGCCATAAAGCGTGGTGAGGACCGCGGCGCCTTCAAAGAAACAATGAACCGACTGGGTATCGAGATGCCAAAAAGCGATCTGGCCTTTAGCGTGGAGGAAGCCGAAAAAATCGCGGACGAGCTCGGTTATCCGGTCATAATCCGTCCCGCATACACCATGGGCGGCACCGGGGGCGGTGCGGTATTCAATGTCGAAGAACTGCGCATCGTGGCCGCTCGGGGCCTTTCTGTAAGTCTTGTCGCACAAATCCTTGTCGAAGAATCTGTTATTGGGTGGGAGGAATTGGAGCTGGAAGTGGTCCGCGACGCCAAAAGCCAGAAAATAACCGTCTGCTTTATCGAAAACGTGGATGCAATGGGCGTGCACACAGGAGACTCATACTGCACTGCCCCTATGCTGACTATCGAGCCGGAACTGCAAAAAAAACTGCAAAAATACTCATACGACATCGTTGACGCCATCGAGGTCATAGGCGGTACAAACATTCAGTTTGCTCACGACCCCGACACCGGCCGAGTAGTCGTAATCGAAATCAACCCAAGAACCTCACGTTCATCAGCACTTGCCTCGAAAGCAACAGGCTTTCCAATTGCCCTTGTTTCTTCACTGCTCGCTGGAGGCCTCACGCTCGACGAAATACCATATTGGAGAGACGGCACGCTCGAAAAATATACGCCATCCGGCGATTACGTCGTGGTCAAGTTTTCGCGATGGGCCTTTGAAAAGTTCAAAGGCGTTGAGGACAAACTCGGCACACAAATGCGCGCCGTCGGCGAGGCGATGAGCCTTGGCAAGAATTACAAGGAGGCCTTCCAGAAAGCTATCCGCTCTCTTGAGATTGGTCGTTATGGTCTTGGATTCGCTAAAAACTTTAACGACCTGCCTCTCGACGAATTGATGAACCGTTTGAGTCACCCGTCAAGCGAGCGCCAATTCATTATGTATGAGGCGCTGCGTAAAGGCGCCGACATCGATACCCTCTTTGAGAAAACGCACATCAAACGCTGGTTCATCAAACAAATGCAGGAGCTTGTCCAACTTGAGGAAGAAATACTGAAATACAAGGGCAAACAGCTTCCAGATAAGCTGTTAATACAAGCCAAGAAGGACGGTTTCGCAGACCGGTATCTCTCTAATCTACTTGGCGTTCCAGAAACTCAAATCCGTGAACGCCGCATTTCTTTGAGTGTTGTCGAGGCATGGGAACCTGTCCCTGTCAGCGGCGTAGAAAATGCAGCTTATTATTTCTCCACCTATAATGCCCCGGATACAGTACAGGTCAGCAAAAACCGCAAGATAATGATCTTGGGCGGCGGTCCCAATCGTATCGGGCAGGGAGTCGAGTTTGACTATTGCTGTGTCCACGCCGCCTTTGCACTGCGCGACGAAGGATACGAGTCGATTATGGTCAACTGCAACCCTGAAACAGTCTCAACAGATTACGATACCTCAAACAAGCTTTACTTTGAGCCGCTCACTGTTGAGGACGTACTGAGCATCTATGAGAAGGAAAAGCCCGAAGGCGTCATTGTCCAGTTTGGTGGCCAGACCCCACTCAATATCGCCAACAAGCTGGCCCAGGCCGGCGTTAAAATAATCGGAACCTCACCTGAAACAATAGACTTAGCTGAGGACCGCGACCGCTTTCGGGCTATGATGGAAAAGCTAAATATACCTATGGCCGAGTCCGGCATGGCAAGCAATCTTAACGAAGCCCTTAAAATCGCAGAAAGAATCGGCTATCCATTAATGGTAAGACCGTCCTATGTCCTCGGTGGACGTGCTATGGAAGTAGTACACGACGAAGATATGCTCAAACACTATGTCGCTGTGGCTGTGGAGGTAACGCCGGAAAGACCTATCCTGATTGACAAATTCCTGGAAAATGCCATAGAAGCCGAGGCCGACGCGATTGCTGACGGCACAGATGCCTTCGTCCCCGCAGTTATGGAGCACATCGAGCTGGCCGGCATCCATTCCGGAGACTCGGCCTGTGTGATTCCACCTGTCAGCATACCTCAAAAACATCTTGACACTATTTGCGAGTACACCAGAAAAATAGCGACGGAATTAAACGTCGTCGGCCTGATGAATATGCAGTATGCAATAGCCAGCGACACCGTTTATGTGCTTGAAGCCAACCCGCGCGCCTCGCGGACCGTGCCGCTGGTCTCCAAAGTCTGCGGCATCTCGATGGCTCGTCTCGCCACACAGCTTATGCTCGGCAAAAAACTTTCCGACCTCAACTTAAAGCAGCGCTCGATTCCGCACTTTGGCGTAAAGGAAGCCGTCTTTCCGTTCAATATGTTTCCGGAAGTTGACCCGGTTCTCGGACCGGAGATGCGCTCGACCGGTGAAGTGCTCGGCCTGGCCGATTCCTTCGCGCTTCCCTTCTTCAAATCCCAGCAGGCCGCAAAACAAAATCTCCCTTCCAACGGCACTGTCCTCTTGACCGTAACCGACACAGACAAGGCCGCTGCCCTCGAAGTTGCAAAACAATTCCAGAACCTCGGCTTCAAAATCAAGGCAACAAACGGCACCCATCGCTTCCTGACGGATAATGGCCTCAAAACCGAGCATATCCTCAAGATGCACGAGGGCAGACCGAACATTGTAGATGCCATTAAAAACGCCGAGATTCAGCTAATTATAAACACCCCCAGCGGCAAGTTGAGCAAATACGACGATTCTTATATCCGCAAGGCGGCCATCAGGTACAAGGTGCCTTATATTACCACGACAGCCGCCGCCGCCGCCGCCGTAAAGGGCATCGCCGCCCACCGAGCCGGCCCGGCCCCTGTAAGGTCACTGCAAAGCTACCACGCCGCCATCCGGTAGGGGCAACCCTATGTGGTTGCCCGAAAACTCTTTTAGTTGCCAAGTGTTTCGCGAATCTGCTGGGCTAATTGGAGCACGCTTTCATAAGTTATACCCTCAGGTGCTTTGCCATCATCACTAAGCTCCGCCATCCCACCAAGTACAAAAGCATCGAATTCTTCTGATGAGGTTATGATTGTGTCAGGTATTAAACCTAAGCCACGAATCTGACCATCGTCGGGATTACGCCTAACTAAAGCATCATACGTTAGTTTGTGTTTGAACTCGCTTTCCGGTGGGTCAGAATCAGGAATATAAATGCTCCATTCGTAGTATATATTGCCTTTCTTTGTATATGCGAGGTGGCAACCAACATACGTAATAGATTCATTTTTCTCCCGAAATACACTAAAAAGCGGATGAAGCGCATATGGTACGAATGTGAGCTCAGGCAAAGGCCCGCCCGGTTCAAGAGCCTCAAATATACCTGCCTGGGATTTTAAGGATTCATCATTCCTATCGCTCCACGCCATAATTACACTACCATCCTCACTGAGAGTATAACGAAGGCTTACTGTCATATTGGGCATAGTAGGTGGAAAAGTCGTATAACCTACCCCACCATGTGCAGGCGCCTCCTCTTTGCTGATTGTAACCGTGTAACCGCTGGGCGCCTCTATCTTGAAGAGCTCATCCGGCAATGGTTTGTCGCGCTCGATGCACGTTAACAAATTCTCATGCCACTCCTGCTCATCTTCATCCAGCAACACCTCAAAGTCGCCATATTTGTCATGTCTCCTCGCTCGGTTTGGATACCGATCATAGAAAAATGCGAAGAAATAACGCCCCAATTCCCCCGTACTCGGCTCTATCCAATATTCGCTTATCATTTGCATTGGACGATTTTCTTTCTTTTCCCATATGTCAAACATCACCCCATCGATTTCCTCCTGACCCGTTTTTTCGAAACCGTCAAGTTGGTCCGACTTAAGATAGAAGTCTCTCAGAAACACGTCCCTGTCCCTGTAGACCCTCAGAAAGAACTGGCTTAGAAATGGCCTATGCCTGAAGAACCTTACGGTCTTGTTTGTATGATCAATGCCCATTTTATACGTCGTGTCGAAAACAACCTCATGCTCGCTATAATCATCAGCGAAGCCGCCTTCGCTCGTGCGTCTTCGATAAACTGCTTTTCTTCGATAACGTAACTTCTCAAAGTCCATCCAATACTCCACCGGGCAAGAAATCGGGTCCTGGCCTTTGAGGTAGTAAGTACGGCTCCCTTTTACATGAAGAGTCTTGGCACTGCGAAGCAAACCCGGCACATCGCTAATTCCATAAGCAACGCCGGTTGGACCTGGGCTGCCGACATAATTCAGCACTAAAAGTACACCGATTATTATCACTGCCGCAGCAGCAACTTTTGTTATTCTGCTTTTCATAATTGTTCTCCATATTGAACTGAAGGCAACTCCTTTGTCGGACAAGGAGCCATCCAGTGCGTCCATTGCACCTTTTTCAATCTGTGTCACTGCCGTCTGCATTGCCTCGACATATTCACAAAGCAGTTTGTCGTCAGCCTGTAGAGCTTCAAGATATTTGCTGCATGCTGAACATCCATTTATATGTTCCACTAACTTAGCGGTTTTTTCAGCCGACATAGTGCCAGCCATCAGTTCCGGAATCTGCTCCTGGATTTTTTCACAAGTATTTTCCATTATTTGCCTCCCTCGGCCTCCAATAACTTACGTAATTGTTTTCTGGCCCGGCTTATCCGTGCTTGTGCCGCAGCCTGGCTAATCATAAACGTTTCTCCAATACTTTTTGCACTTCGCCCATCAAAATAGTAAAGCATCAATGCAAGCCGGTGGTCTTCTGAAAGTTTTGCCAAAGCCGTCCGGAGCTCAGGATACTCTTTTGAACCGCTCTGACTTACCGCAGCCGGCTCTACGATACAGTCCTGTTCATGTTTATGTTTCCGGATAAAATCGATGCACAAATTCTTTGCGATTCGACTTATCCACGCCCCAAACTGCTCATCATCCCGAAGCTGCTTTATCCCGGTAAGCGCCTTAAGCAGTGCCTGCTGGGCAATGTCTTCAGCATCGTGAGTGTTGTCGAGTATCCCCAGGCAAATCGCAAAGATTCGCCCTGAATAAGCCTTTACAATGCCTGCGTACGCCGACCTGTCCCCATTACGGCAGGCTGCAACAAGTTTTTTCTCCAAATCTACGTTCAATGAGAGCTCCCAGTCACGGATTCTATAATTATGACGAACCGACCCCAAAAAACTGACAGCTTTTTTCTACAATTTTACAAAATTTACGATTTTTGCGTCTCAAGAGTATGATGAACGTTCAACGCTCAAAAAACTAAATAAACGCAAAAAACAAGAGCACGTTTGTGTTTCTGATCGCTTTGTTGTAGACAACCTCCGCCACATAAAAAGTGTATGCTACATTATGGACCGACATAATCTAAACGCCTACTACAAGTGCGGAAAGACACGTTAGTGTGTCGAACGTCGGACAGATATGACAGCTACAACTATAGCTGCTATTCCTAACACGAGAATTAGCAGCCCGAATGTGAGGCATCCGGCTGCCATCAACATGCCAATTAGAAATCCCCCCAGGAAGAAGACAGCTAAGCCGACAAGCCCAATGTCTATCAGCGCAATGCCTAAAAGGCAGAGAATGACGCCGCCAATTATGAATCCTACAGGTTTGTCTGCGTCCCAGCCCGGCTTGGCTTCTTCTTGTTCATCATCTTTCGAAGGGCCTGGTGCCTCAGGTTGTGGCTCATCCACAGTCACCAGCTCGGGCGAAGCCGCTGGCTCAAGTATAGTCAGTGGCTCAGGCAGCGGGCCGCTTCGCAATGTGTTATCACATTCGGCGCAGACGATATTACCCTCAAAAATATAAGCCTGCTCTGACCGGCTAATCGCCCGCCCACAATTAGAACAGATTTCAATATCACTTAGGCCCATAAAATTGCCTCCAATCCTGACAATATTTTATCCGCCGGCGGCCCTTTTGTCAATGGTATTCTTCTTGGCCGCAAGGCAAACCTTCATCCCGCTGAGATGATAGCGTTTGCCACTTTTGCTACATCTATCATCTCAGCTACATCGTGCACACGGACAATCGATACACCCGCGGCAACACACAAAGCAACCGAGGCAGCGGTGCCAAATATTCGGTCAGCCGGGTTTTCCCTGTTGGTTATTTTACCTATAAAACTTTTGCGACTCGCGCCTACAAGCACGCGACAGCCGGCAGCAACGAACTTATCAATATTTCTCAAAAGCAAAATATTATGTTTCAAAGTCTTGCCGAAACCGATTCCGGGGTCTATGAAAATCCTTTCCTTTGGTATGTCGAACTGTTCTGCCCGCTTCGTCCTCTTGACCAAAAATTGGCGAACCTCTGTAACCACGTCTTTATATTTCGGCTCAATCTGCATAGTTGCGGGTGTTCCCTGCATGTGCATCAAGACGACCGGTACCTGCTGTTCGGCTGCCAAAACGCCCATCCGCTCATCGCTCAGTGCCGTAATATCGTTTATCATTGCCGCCCCTGCTTCCAACGCAGCTTCAGCAACTTCGCTCCTGTTCGTATCAATACTAATCAGCACCTTTATTCTTTTACAAAGTGCTTCTATTACCGGAATCACCCTTCTTATCTGCTCATCGACTGAGACCGGCTCTGCACTCGGCCGGGTCGATTCAGCTCCTACATCTATTATTGCAGCTCCATCAGCCGCCATCTGTATTCCATGCTCAATGGCCTTATCAGTATCAAAGAACTGGCCGCCGTCACTGAAGGAATCAGGCGTGACATTCAAAACCCCCATCACAACACAACCAGCCGAGAAATCCAATCGTCCCCTCGGCCACTCAACTACATTCTTGCCGTTACTTTTCTTCATCTGATAACCGAAATTGTCATTCCTGCGAAAGCAGGAATTCAATACCTTTCAGTTTCTTAGCCAGACCGCTGTTTATATCTTCGACAATGACACTTGTATTTTGAAACTCCCTGCGGACAAGATAATTCTTGCGTAGTCCATCAAAAAACACCTCTCTTTTTTCTTCCGTTGTTTCCAAAACCTGCCTGAGCCTGACGTCATCCGCTTTAATATCGTAAATCTTCTCCACAGCACCTAATAACACATCCTGCTCACTACCGCTGTCCGGATTGAGCTTCAACTCCGGCACAGCAGGCGCAGGTAAAAACGAACCGATATCAAATTTAGCTTCAAGTCCAAAATACTCGCATGCCGCCTTATAAATCATAATCATACCCGCAACCTTGCCGTCCAGTGAATAACCGGCGATGTGTGGTGTGCCGATATCGACCATTTCTAAAAGCTCAACATCGATATTCGGCTCGTTCTCCCAAACATCAAGCACCGCAGCCTGCAATCTTCCCGCTCCATAGCTGCCTTCAAAGCACTGCTGTCTACTACACCGCCGCGAGCAGCATTAACAAAAATACAGCCTGTTTTTAGCGACTTGAAAAACTTCTCACCAGCTAAATGAAACGTCTTGTCCCTTCCATCAAAAGTCAACGGCGTATGAAGCGTTATAAAATCACAATCAAAAAGCCTTTCTATCGGCAAATACTTTAGGTCGCTGCTTTGCCTCCGCAAAGGCGGGTCGTTGAGATACACATTCATACCAAGAGCCGTAGTTTTTTTAGCAACCCTGCTGCCAACATTGCCTACGCCGATAACACCTATCGATTTGTCTTCCAGGTTAATATTATTTTCTTTGGTGATATTAAGCAGCGCGGCAATAACGTATTCAGCCGCAGAATTTGCGTTCGACCCCGGCGCTGATGCGAAACCGATATTTTTTCGTAAAAGATATTCTGTATCTATATGGTCAAAGCTGATGGTTGACGTGCCAACAAAACGAACTTCGCTGCCGGTCAACAAATCGGCACCTACAGGCGTTATACTGCGAACCAGCAGAACGTCAGCGTTGGCAACGACATTCGGCGTAATATCTCGGCCGGGAACAGCTTCAACATCACCAATGGAAGAAAAGCACTCCACTACAAACGGAATATTCTCATCTGCGATTATCTTCATCTCAAATCAAAGCTCAAAGCCTGCAATCCTTACGCCACAATCCGGACAGCATGAGTTCGTAATATGATTGGCCAATATTCGGTAGCCAGCCCGTTTAATCAACATTCGGCCGCATTTATAACAAAAGGTGCTCTCAGATTTCGCCCCCGGCATATTGCCAAGGTAAACATAATGCAGCCCCGCTGCCTTGCCTATTTGCTCGGCGCGCTCGAGGCTCTCAACCGGCGTGGCAACCGAATCCAAATACTTATACTGCGGATGGAACCGGCTGATATGCCAGGGGACATCAGCGCCGGCTTTTGAAACAATAAAATCGGCAAGCTGCTTCAGCTCATCGTCGGAATCATTTTCGCCCGGGACCAGCAAGGTCGTTACCTCAAGCCAGATATTTGTCTGGTTTGCGATATAGCTAATCGTATCAAGGACCGGCTGCAACCGTGCCTTGCACAGCCTTTTGTAATAATCCTCACTAAAAGATTTAAGGTCAACATTTATACCATTGAGCCAATCGCCGGCAAAATCAATTGCTTCTTTTGTCTCGTAGCCGTTACTGACAAAAACGTTCGTCAGCCCACGTTCTTTCGCCAGACGCCCGCAATCGTTGCACAGCTCCATAAAAACCGTTGGCTCAGTATAGGTGTAGGCGATACTTTTACACCCGCTACGAACAGCCGCTGCGACAATCTGCTCAGGAGTTATTGCCTGTCCATCAATTCGTCCATCCTCAAGAGCCGCCTGGCTTATCTGCCAGTTCTGGCAAAACTCACAGCGAAAGTTGCATCCCATCGTGGCGATGGAAAAACTGCTCGTGCCCGGCTGAAAATGGAACAAAGGCTTCTTTTCAATTGGGTCAGGATTAGCCGAGCAAATCTTGTCATAAGTAAGCGAATACAAAACGCCATCTACATTTTTGCGCACACAGCACCTGCCTAATTTGCCATCATCAATCACACACCGCCAGCTACACAGTTTGCAGCGAACCTTTTTATCCTCTCCCGAGGGCTCCCACAGCACCGCTCGGTAAGAATTGTCCTTTGTCGGTCCCATTGCAAATATCCCCTAATTAACTTTACTTTTCGCAGTTTAATATATAGAATAATTCAGGTAAAATCAATTGGTTAGTAGCAAGGAGGTATTGCCTTATGTCGCTTCGTGTAAAACTGGAAGATATCATCGAAGGCCTGGAGTTTCAGTCAGATGAAAGTCAATCATTTCTGGACAAAAGAACCGGCCAGGTAGTCCTTATCAACGAAGAAGAGCAAAATGCCGCTGAAGATGACGAACCAATCGAAGATTTTCCGGATTGGCAGCAGGACCAGGTCAGAATCGCCAAAGAAATAATAGATGAAACCGGTGATTACATCCCATTGCCCTCAAAGTTTGACATTCATGAGTATAGCATTATGGAAAAGTTTTGCCTGTCCCTAAATGATTCCGAAATGAGTGACACTCTTTATAGCTTAATAAAAGGCAGCGGTGCGTTTCGGCGTTTCAAAGATGCTATACAAGACTATGGCATCGCAGATGACTGGTATAACTACCGCAACAATGCGCTAAGAGAAATCGCCATCGAGTGGTGCCAAGCAAACGCCATTGAGTTCGAGAATAGTTAAATCAAAGATTTATCATTAGCTTTGTAAAAATCCGCTCAATCTGCGCAAAATGCCCACCATAATCTTTACCACGTCCTTCACCTTCTGTCTCATGGAATAGCCCATCAAGACTGCGTCTCACCGAGGCTTTGCTCTTTTTTCACTCCCTAATTCGACACTCGCTCGCAATAAGAGCATATAGCTGCAGGCCCATTGCTGTTACCGATGCAATGCCACCTGTGAAAGCTAAGAACCACCATCCAATACCAACATGGTCCCAATAGAATTTTGATTTTATGAAAGGCCAATAGTAGGTGATGAGATAGTAATCAACTAATCCTCTAAAAAGAACATGCGTGATAAAACACAGCGTTAGTATAAATGTGCAGCATTTGGAATATCCAATTGCCAGGGCTATTATTGAACAAACCGCCACTAAAATAAGTACAAAGCCTCCAAGCGGAAATAATATCTCTGCATTTTGCCAATTGATCCCACAATGGAGTTTATGCATTTGAGTCCAGTAAAACTCGAGGTGCAAATCACCGGACCTGTAAGCATCGGCTCGAACCGGAGTCAGAGAAGCATATATACAAAGAATGGCAATAATCTTATATATCCAACTGTACTTTCTCTTCCCTGGTACCCTTTTTTCTACTACCATCATATTCCCCTAATCAAGACGATACGCGTCTGCCATAATTATGATCGGATGAATCGCCGAGCAATTGCTTATATGCTCTATCTGCATTTTGCAGGCGGCGCATTCTGTTAACACGTTTTTGACCGACGATTTGTCAAGGGCTTGTTTTAACCTCGCAGCTATCTGCGATGAAAGCTCGTAATTCTTCTTCTGCATACCGAACGTCCCGGCAAGGCCGCAGCAGCCGGCATTTAAGTCAACCACCTTCAAACCGCAAAGCTTATCCAAAAGCTCAATACTCGCCCCCTCACCGCCAATAGCAAGCAAATGGCACGGCAAATGATACACAAATTCCCCTGATATTGGTTTTGTCGCAGGCTTCAACTTGTTCTGCCTAAGCAGACCATATATATAATTCATCAACTCATAAGTATTCTCCGAGACAAGCTCGGCATCTTCGCCGGCAACAAAATGACGCAGTTCCTGTTTTAGACACAGCGCGGCACTTGGCTCAGAACACACAACTTTATAACCATCACGAACCACCTTGGCCAGATGCTTGACATTAAACGATAAATCGCTGCGTGCCCTCTTTACGCCTCCATACACAATGGCCGGCAGTGGAGCCGGCCGCTGCTTCGGCAAAATCACATCAATCCCATTTGCCCGAAGAACTTCCAGCACAGCAAATCCCAGGTCGAGGTCGTTATAATTCGCGTATGTATCCACAAAATAAGCCACTTTATCGACCGGATTCTCTATCGGCTCACGAGCTTCCAGATATTTACGCCCTGCCTTTGTGAAGGAGCCGCGCTTAAACTTGGGCATACATCTTCGTTTATCGATGCCGGCAGACTTCTCCAAAAGCCACTTGAAAGCCGGCAACTGCATAAAGAAATTCGAGACGGGTGAGAAAATACTGCCTAACACACTAAGATAGCGATTGTGACTTAAGACAAGCTCGGCACACCGCAACCCTTTTCGCTTTGCGTACTCTGCTCGTGCCACAGTTATCAGTCTGGAAATATCAACCCCTGAGGGACATTCCAGCAGGCAGGCCTTGCAATTAACACACAAATCCAAAAACTTTCTAAACTCCGGCGATTCAAAATCCCTATCATCCAACTGCCCTGTCGCCCAGAAATGCAGTATATTAACTTTCGCCCGTGAGCTGCCCAATTCCTCACCCAACGCACGAAAAACCGGACACATCCGCAAAGCAGATTCGTGACTTAGACAAAGCCCGCAACCGTAGCACTGCTCAAGCTCAGAACGCAGCTCATCTTTATCAAAAAGCATCTCCGTTTTGAGTCTTTCCGGCAAAAACTTGTGTTCCGCCCTCAGATTCTTGACCATAACATCAGCGTCACTGTTGATGATTTTGCCTGGGTTCATCAAACCATCCGGGTCGAAAACACCCTTGATTCTGCACAACAATTCATAATACTCGTTACCGTATTGCCGTTTTATAAAAGCCGCCCTCACCAGCCCTTCGGCATGCTCACCGCTAATTGAACCGCCCAGCGACCAGGCCAGTTCGAAGACCTCATTTGCCACCGACCGCATCTTCTCCACGTCAGACGGCTCACTCAAGTCCAGATATGGCCGTATATGAAGAAGGCCATCCCCGGCATGGCCGTAAGAGGGCATCGCAATATCGTATCGCTTCCCAATCTCCTGCAAGCCCGAAATATACTCACCGAGCCGCTCATTTCCGACGGAAACATCCTCCATAAATTCCGCCGGGTGCTTCCTACCCTTTTTTCTATAAAGCAAAGGCCCGGCATCATTACGCGACTTCCACAAACGTTGCTGTTGCTCAACGTCAAAGACAATGGTCCGTCCACAAGCCAGTGCCCCAACTGCCGAATCTGTATTTTCTATTTTCTCTCTTACCTCGTTTTGTGTTTGACCGGAATGCTCAACCAAAAGAACCACAGCAGCACCCGCAGGCAAAACGTCACGATATTCCGGCAGGGCCTCAAAAGCCAAATCAATTAAACTCTTATCCATCAACTCGCACGCCGAGGCGCCACTATTGACAATAACCGGTACAGCCCGCGCCATTTTCTCAAGGGAATCAAACTC
The DNA here is from genome assembly GCA_013349615.1 of Planctomycetota bacterium. GTDB lineage: Bacteria > Planctomycetota > Phycisphaerae > Sedimentisphaerales > Anaerobacaceae > CS2-K091. The sequence continues at coordinate 47,027 of DUZJ01000016.1, forward strand.
AAGCTGCAACAAGGCCTTTGCCACCGGTACTGCAACAGTCTTAAGGACGATTTTCGTAAAAATAGCCAGTGTTCCCTCCGAGCCTGCTAACAGCCTGGCTAAATCTATTCTTCCGTTATGACAAATTCCGGCGATATTATAGCCGCTGCGATTTCGCCCGGCTTTAGGCAGTGCCTTATTGATAACCGCGCCCTTGCCCGAAAGGATGGATATGCAGCTCTTTGCAACTGAAGCAGCTCTGTTGTTATCTGTTTGAGCCGGGTCAAAATCATTTTCGAATTCAACCACACTGCCGTCAGCCAAAACCGCTTCGATACTTTCCACATGGTCACAGATATAACCATACTCAAGGAAATGAGCGCCGGTGGAATTATTTGCAACGCACCCCCCTACCGTCGCCCGGTTACTGCTGGATGGTTCGGGCCCGATTTTTCTGCCGTACCCGGCCAGGCATTCATTTAAATCATCCAGGACCACGCCAGGTTCACAAACTGCTCTTTTTCCGTCATCATCAACACTAATGACCCTGTTCATATACCGGGTCATATCAAAGACTATACCGCTGCACAACGCTTCCCCCGCTAAGCCGCTTCCCGCCCCACGAGCAGCAACAGGTATGCCCCTGGCACCGGCATATTCAACAACAGCAACTACGTCCTTACTATCACGCGGTGCAACGATACAGCCAGGAACTATCCTGTAAATGCTGGCATCGGTACTGTAGGCAGCCCTGTGCAATATATCAGCAAAAACATCGCCTCGGACAACTTTGGCCAAATCGGCCGCAACTTGCTCCGGCTTCTCAAGCATCGCTGGTGCTATTCCTCAAAATCACGAGGAAGAAACTGGGCTTGGAAAATAGTTCCGCTTGCCCGCAGAACTGCAAGGTCGTCCTCGTTAACCTGGCCATTAATGAACTGCTGAACGACAGGATGGGGATGATTACGAATATGTTCGTCATTGCCATCGGCAATAATTTTGCCGTGATGCAGCATAATAATACGGTCTGCTATCTTGTAGGCGCTTGTCATATCATGTGTAACAACAACACTCGTCACGGCAAGCTCTCTTTGCAGCTTCAAGATAATCTCATTGATGACATCGGCACGAATAGGGTCCAGCCCAGTAGTCGGCTCATCATATAAAACCACTTCCGGATTTAATGCAATAGCCCTTGCTAATGCCACCCTCTTCCGCTGACCACCTGAAAGATTGGCGGGATAAAAACTCTGAAAACCCTCAAGACCAACCATAGCCAGTTTGGTCTTTACAAGCTCCTCAACCTGACTCCAATCCTCTATCTCAAAATGCTGACGTATCGGAAACGTTATATTCTCAGCAACGCTAAGACTATCAAACAAAGCCCCTCCCTGGAAAAGAAAACCGAAACGGGTACGTACTCTGTTTAATTCCTTTTCATCCAGATTATCGATTCGCCGCCTTTTAAAATATACCTCACCCGAACTCGGCCGCAGCAGCATTATCAAATGTTTTACCAAAACAGTTTTTCCACATCCGCTCGGCCCAATAACAACTGTAGTCTTGCCCTTCTCTATTGTCAGAGAAATACCATCCAGAACGACATTTTCACTAAACTTTTTCGTAAGGTTCTTAAGGACAATTATACCGTTCCTGTCACTGACGGACTTCCCGCTTCTCTTACCGTCCTTTTTCACTTTCCGCTTATCTTTATCTACCATCATCAAACCAGACTTCTTACCGGCCAAAATGTATTGTAAATCGCTTTGAAAATCACCGCCAGCGCATAATCCAGTGCCAGTATCGAAATAAAGCTGGCCACAAACGCCTCCGTGCAGGCCTGTCCTACACCGTGCGCACCTTCCTTGCACGTAAAGCCCTTATAACAGCTAATAACCGCAATAGCTGCTCCAAAGAAAAAGCCCTTTATCACGCCAACGACCACATCCCATAGTTCTACGCCTGAGGCGCTAAAACTCCAATACGCCCAACTGTTAATCTTGAACTGAACAACGCCCACAAAATAGCCTCCTAAAATACCTAACAAATCCGCGTATATAATCAAAGCAGGGGTCAGCAGCAAGCACGCTAAAACTCTTGGTGCGACCAGATACCGAATTGGGTCTGTGCCCATACTCCTGACCGCATCAATCTGCTCAGTAACGTTCATCGTCCCCAATTCAGCCGTCAAAGCCCCTCCAACGCGTCCAGCTAACATAACAGCCGCAAGCACAGGCCCTAATTCCTTCACAACTGATATATTAATCAAAACACCCAGCCGCTCTTCCAGGCCCATACTCGCAAGCTGGTCATATGCCTGAACCCCCAATATCATCCCAACGAACGCACCCGTTATCATTATAATTGGAACACTGCGAACGCCGATTAAATTCATTTGTGTCCAGATTAAAGGATACGCCCTGGTTGTAACACAGCTTCGTGTGGATGCAACCATCGTCTGCCAGACAAACCTTCCAAACCTCCCTGCATTGCCCACATGAGCTATCGTTCTTGCACCAACTATCTCAATCATAATATTTCATTCCCAACAAGACTGCTCCTACGATAAATTACCAATCCAAACCACAATAGTAAATCGTCAAAAATCAATAGTCAATTGAAAACCAGCAGTTCTGCTCCTCCTTTTCTGTCGATATCACTGATGTACGGAGCACATATACCCCTACCAATCGACCGATAAATACTCCCATGCGGTTCGTTTATAATTTCACTACGCTTGAACATATCAACAAACCGACTATGCATAATTTTTTGTTCATCACAATCACGGTCCTTTTCTGTGTATGTACGAGAACGTTAAATAAATGTTGTACAAACCATCGTCCATAATCCGGCTATGGAAAGCCATTCACCTCGGAACAATGTCCGTCTCAAATATCCGGGCTATTCCCATTTCTGCACAGATATGCCACAATAACGGACTTCCGATAACCAACAAAAAATACCACTTCCTATAAGCATAAGCACAAGCACAATATGATATTCATACAAAAGCTATAAGAATCTGGGCTATTTCATACGAGCTTCTCCATTTTGCCTATTTTAACTAAAGTTTGTCCGCAGCATCCACCGATACCTAAATTGCTGATTAAGATAATGTTGCCTATCTTAACATTCGTAATGGTTTATAAAGGCCTATATGGGAAACAGGGCAATATAGCACAGATTAAAAAGGAAATTGCGATAAAAAAATGATAAACAAAGGCATTCTTGAACGTTATTTAGACAGCTTACTCTTGGGGGATAGAAATCGCTGCCGAGCCGTTATAGAAGAAACCCTGCAGAGCGGCACGCCAGCCAACTCGGTTTACGTTGATGTAATATGGCCCATTATGACAGAAATGGAGCAGCTACTCCGCTCAGACACGATCACTCCAACCCAAGAGCATTTAGGCACGCGAATTAACCGCACAATTGTGGACCAGCTCCAAAACAAACTGCCACGTCGACCGAGCAAAAACAAAAAAATAGCCGTTTGTTGTGCCCCAAACGAACTTCAGGAACTCGGCGCTCAAATGATGGCCGACCTGTTTGAAAGTGACGGCTGGAAAGTAAGATTCCTCGGCGGCGGACTAACTAAAGACGACATCCTTTCCTTCGTCAACGAATACGCTCCCGATATACTGCTAATCTATGGCACCAGGCCAAAACAAGCACCTGAGATTCGGCAGCTAATAGATATCATAAAGGATGTAAACGCCTGGCCTCATATGCGAATTATGCTTTCCGGCGGCGTTTTCAATCGAGCTGAGGGACTCTGGGAAGAAATCGGTGCTGATTTATTCGCCGCTACAGCCTTTGAGGCGCTCCAGGTAGCTTCGAGCGATGTCAAAACGGACTTCACTAACCACAGAACGATAAACCGCCGGAAAAAAAGAAGACGGCAGACAACACAAACCGTTCCAGTACGGGTCGGATAAAGTCAAATTAGAAATAATGCTGATTCTTCGCTTCGCCCTTTGATTTTTTCAGGACTTCTCTCGATATGACGGTCGTCATTTTGCGTCTTTTTGCAGTTTGTAATCAACGGAGTCTGTGAGGGCGAGCCAGGAGGCTTCGATGATGTTCTCTGAAACGCCGACAGTGCCCCAGATGTCGGTTTTGTCCCGCGACTCGATTATTACACGGACACGAGCAGCAGTTCCGGCTCTGGCATTGACCACACGAACCTTATAATCAATCAGTTGTACGTCCTTTATGGCAGGGTAGATATTTTCGAGGGCCTTTCGTAAAGCGGCATCGAGTGCGTTTACCGGGCCATCCCCTTCGCCGACGACGTGCTGAACCCTATCGCCGATCTTCAGCTTGACTGTGGCCTCGTTTACCATCTCGCCGGTGGTGCGTCTTTCCACGGTTACATAATACTTTACAAGCTCAAACGACGGCTTGAAAGTACCCATAATCCTTCTTACCAGCAGGTCGAAGGATGCGTTCGCGGCCTCGAATTGGTAACCTTCGCTTTCAAGCTCCTGGACACGTTTAAGTATCATCTGAGCCAATTTCCTGTCCTCGGTGATTTTTGCCTTTTCGAGCTCGGCCAAGACGTTTGATTTGCCGCTGAGTTCAGAGATAAGAAACCGGCGTTCATTGCCGATAACGGCAGGGTCAATGTGCTCGTATGTGCGTTTATTTTTCCGCAGGGCATCTACGTGCAAGCCGGCTTTGTGAGCGAAAGCGCTTTCACCAACATAGGGCATATTCATTACAGGCATCAGATTGCCAATTTCGAAGATGAAACGAGAAACCTCTGTTAGCGTTTTTATCTTTTCGGGGCTGAGGACGTCAATGCCCATTTTAAATGCAAGATTAGGTATAACTGTGCAGAGATTGGCATTGCCGCACCGCTCGCCAAGACCGTTTACGGTGCCCTGTACATGGCGGGCACCAGCTCGAACGGCAGCGAGGGTATTGGCGGTGGCACAATCACTGTCATTGTGAGTGTGGATGCCGACTGTCAATGGGCTGAATTTCTCGCACACGATTCTTGTGATTTCGTAGACCTGGCCAGGCATCATGCCGCCATTCGTATCACAAAGCACGAGCACATCGGCACCAGCCTTGGCGGCGGCAGCGAGGACCCTCATTGCATACTCGGGATTATTCTTGTAGCCGTCGTAGAAATGCTCGGCATCGAAAATGGTCTCGATACCGTGTTTTTTGATGTACTCGATGGACTCGGCGCAAATAGCCTTGTTTTCATCGAGCGAACAGCCGAGCACATCTGTTACGTGCATATCCCAAGCTTTGCCGACCAAAGTAGCGGCGGCAGTCTTGCAGGCAAGGATTGAGGTGAGCGAGAGGTCGTCGGAAACGTCCGAATCGGCTCTTCGGGTGTTGCCGAAAGCAACGATTTTTGCCGTCTTTAGGCCGAGTTTCGCTGCCTGCTGGAAGAACTCCATCTCCTTGGGATTGGAAGCTGCAAAACCTCCTTCAATATAATCGAGGCCAAGCTCATCAAGGCGCCCGGCAATTGAGAGCTTGTCTTCGAGCGAGAAACTAACACCTTCAGCCTGCATGCCATCACGAAGAGTTGTGTCGTAGAGTTTTATTTTGCCCATAGCTAATCTCGTATACGTATATCCATTTATGCGTACATCAAACCGTTCTGTTAGCTCATCCGGTTGCCCCGGTATTACTATGCTCAAGAATTTATTCTACTCCTGTGGGGTGAAATGTAAAGGAAAATCGTAGGGTACGGCGTTTGACAGGTTATTGATGGTAGAAAATTTTTTTTGTAAAGTTGTTGAATTTCTTGATACGATTAGATAGAAGTAAGGGTTTATGTAAATATTGATAACAAGTGTAGCATATTTGGCCTTTGATAAGATGCTTCTAACACAAATATTGCAGCCAGGTTGCATCATAGTTCCACTGGAAGGTAAAGACAAGGAATCCGTAATAACTGAGCTGGTGGAAGTGCTGGACTCTAACGGATTACTGCTCGACAAAAAGGTTGCTTTAGATGCGGTTTTTACGCGT
>DUZJ01000017.1 GCA_013349615.1 Planctomycetota bacterium
CCGCTGTTGCGGTGACGGTACTTGAGGATAAAGCCAGCCACGCCGAATGAGTTCAGCCACCGTGCGATTTGATGTCCTTCGTGGTCCATAGCCAGGTGCCCATAGCCGCCGCCGGGGCAAATCACGACAGCCGTGCCGGTTGCCTTTTCCATCGGCGGCAGGTAAATCGTCAGCGTTGGCTTGTCGCCGTCCTTGTTGCCTTTGGCACCGGGAGCGCCCAGGGGCCAGAGCATTTCGACCTTTTGCGAAATTGCCGGCTCGGCCGCAACCACTCTTGCAGTTGAGGTCATCGCAATTATCACACAGGCCAAAACAGTGCAAAAATACCGATTCATCTTTTCCACTCCTTTCGTTACTTCAGCGAGTTTCCTGTCGGACCAGTTATGGTAAGGTTGCCAACAGGTTTGTAATGAGGTTTAGAAACTTTGCCGGACAGGCCACATTTATAATTGCGTCATGGGCGGATATCCACAGTCTATTGGGCGATACTGGATTCGAACCAGTGACCTCACGGGTGTGATCCGTGCGCTCTAACCAACTGAGCTAATCGCCCTATGCCCGGCCTGTGGCAGGATTGGCAAAATACTATTTGCCTGCCGCAAAGCGGGGCCTGCGGGAGATGAGTTTAGCCGCCGACCCCGATGCGTGTCAAGCCTTAATTGTGGTTCGCAGATAGAGGTTCGAGGCCGGGACTGCCACCATTTTTGTCTTGTAAAATGGCTGGCTGTACCCGATAAAATTCTGGGACAGCCAGAAAAGACGTTGGCAGTCCCGAATTTTACGATGTCAAGTCGGTTCTGTTGCGAGAAGATTGGTCCGTCCGAGCTTGACGCCCTTCAGACTTAATAAGCTGTCAGCCATCTTATTGATTTCGCCCACCTGCCCTCGAAGCACAATAATCTCCAGGCAATCGTGCTCGTCCAGGTGTATGTGCATGGAAGAAATCGTTTGTAGAATATGCGAATGCTGCAAGTCGGTCAGCTTCCGCATCAGCTTTGTCGAGTGATGGTCGTAAACCAGAAATACGGCACCGACCGCCCTGGCTTTTGGGTGCTGGAGCCGCTCGCCACTAAGCTGGCGGCGTATAAGGTGGCGTATGGCCTCGGAGCGGTTCTGAAAGCCAAGTTTGGCAATGAGCTTATCGAACATCGACAGCAGCTTCTTATCGAGCGAGACGCCTATGCGTTCAACCTTGTCCATCTGTTTGTTCCTTTAAGCAGAGTCATTTTTGCTTATGTGTTTCTACTTGTTACGTACACTACCTGCTCGGCAAAGAGGTTGGGCACCAAGCTCACCGGTCGCAGCCGCCTCTTACTGAGAGGTATCTTCTTTTCGATTTTGACTCCCAGTTGCCTGCAGAGCTCATCGAAATCTTTCAGCGATAGAAAGTGTACGTTCGGTGAGTCGTGCCAGCCGAAAGGCAACTGGCTGGTGATAGGGGCCTTGCCGTGCAACAGCAACTGCGTCCTGCACCGCCAGTGAGCGAAGTTTGGAAAGCTGACGATAACTTTCCTGCCCACTCGCAGCAGCTCCTCAAAGACCTTCTGCGGTTCCTTGAGTGTCTGCACCGTCTGTGAGAGTATGACGTAGTCAAAGCTCTTATCTGCGTAGTAGCTCAGGCCCTGCTCAACATCCTGCTGGATGACCGGCAGTCGCCGGCAGATGCAATCCAGGACAAGCTCCTGGTCAAGTTCGATTCCCTTGCCTTTGATGTTTTTGTCGCGCACCAAATTGGCGAGCAGCCGACCGTCTCCGCAGCCGACGTCGAGCACTGTGCTGTCCGGCTCGACAAGAGATTCTATCAGCTCGTAATCCACGCGTGCCCGGTGTGCCTGCTCGACCCGGCTCAGCGTCCGGATACTGCGCGCATAACGAGAACAGGGCTGTTGCTGGCCGCCGGGTTCGGAAGTCGCCTTCAGAAAGCAGCGGAGAAAGGTCCCGAGAGCATCCGTCTCCAGCAAAAACGCATCGTGGCCGTAGGATGAGTCGATATCGCAATAGCTTACATCTTTGCGATTTGCGGCCAGGGCATCCACTATCGCCCTGGATTGCTCGGGCGTGAAGAGCCAGTCGCTTGCAAAACTGACTACGAAGAACCTCGATTTGACATTCTCAAAGGCCTTGCGTAATGACCCGTATTCCTTCTTCAGGTCGAAATAGTCCGCCGCCTTGGTTATGTAAAGATAACTGTTTGCGTCGAATCTTTCCACGAATGTTTGCCCCTGATGTTCCAGGTATGTCTCAACGGCAAACTCGGAGTTGAAATCGTAGCTGTATTTGTCGGCGTCTCTTAGTTGTCGGCCGAACTTCCGGCGCATGCCCTGTTCCGAAAGATACGTTATATGCCCAATCATTCGGGCGATTGCCAGTCCTTTATCCGGGGCTTCTTTGCCTTTGTATTGGCCACTGGCAAAATTTGCGTCTGCCAGTATCGCGTTTCTGCCTACCGCATCAAACGCAATCGACTGGGCCCCAAGATGAGTGGTTGTGGCCGCCGGTATCGCAGCTTTGACAAAGTCGGGGTACTGAATCGCCCACTGCAAAACCTGCATCCCGCCTATCGAGCCGCCAATTACCGCCAAAAGCTTTTTTATCCCAAGCTCATCGAGCAGCATCTTTTGCACTTTAACCATATCGCCGATGGTTATAATCGGAAAGTCGAGACCGTATGGCTTCTGCGTCGCCGGGTTAATTGATGATGGTCCTGTGGTCCCAGTGCAGCCGCCCAAGAAATTTGAGCAAATAACAAAGTACTTGTTCGTGTCGATTCCTTTACCAGGCCCGACCATATTGTCCCACCAGCCGGGCTTCCTGTCGTCAGGACTGTGGCAACCGGCAACATGGGCGTCGCCGCTGAGAGCATGGCAAATCAAAACGGCATTATCCCCCGTCTCGTTAAGCTGCCCGTAGGTCTCGTAGGCCACATCAATCGGAGCTAATCTCTTGCCGCACTCCAGCTCCAGAGGCTGCTCCGGCTCCACCAGCCGTACCATTTGAGTCTGCACGATACCAACCCCGTTAGAAAAATTCCCTTTTTTGGGAGCAGGTTCTCCACCTGTAGAATTTCTAACGTGGCCAACCGAGTTTTTCCCAATCTCTGCCATAGCAACTGCAAAGTATACCCGAAAGGGGGCCAATGTAAAGACCGACAGTGAAAACTACCGCGTGAAACCACGAGACGTGGGGGGACTAAGTAATAACATTTTCTATTTCAAAATTGCTAAAATTCCTTGACACCCTAAAACATCAGACGTAAATTGTGGTTACAATAGTGGAAGTGCCAGGATACTAAAGACAAATTTAGCTGAATGTCATTTAGCGAAAGGAAGCATAAAATGGCAAAGAAGAAGAAAGTTACGAAGAAGAAAAAGGTCGTAAAGAAGAAAGCGACAAAGAAGAAAGCCGCAAAGAGAAAAAGGCGTCCAAAACCGTGGACAAAAGCCGACGTCAGCCTGCTGAAGAAGCTTTTCCAGACGAACCCCACTTCCAAGATAGCTAAACAGCTTCGGCGCAAGACCGACGCAGTGAAAAAGAAAGCATCCAGAATGGGACTTCGCAAGTCAAAGAGGTACCTGAAGTCAATCGGCAGGGCTTAAGTTGTGCAGCCGGTTATTCAGAGGCGCTGGCGCCAATTTGCGGCTTATTTCGAAATAAGAATCTTGGCAACAACAGAACGGAGTGCCTGGAGTCCCACTCAAGATGTCTGGATAAGCTGATGACTCGGAGCATATCTGCTTCGTGCAGAGATTGGTGTACAATCTTTTTATACATTTTGCTTCGTAACGTATACAATTTCTCTTTCGTGCCCGGCTTAGTCCCCATATATGCAAAATCAATGCGATAAAAGTTTTATATCAGTCCACCGGAAGACGCAAAAAATGGGTGTTCCCGCTGTGCCAAAGGCTAACCGGAGAGCAAAATCTTTGACATTTGCCACCAATACCTTTATGATTTAGGCGAAGTTTCTGTAATATTTTCATATTTTTGATATCAGGAGACTAATTTGAGAATTCTATCGGGCATACAGCCGTCCGGCGGTCTTCATATAGGCAACTACTTTGGCGCAATGCGCCAGCATCTCGAGTTCCAGGCTGAGCATGATTGCTTTTATTTTATCGCCGACTACCACGCCCTTACCAGCAATCCAACACCTGCGGACGTTACTCGGCGTGCGCTTGATGTTACAATGGATTATCTGGCCCTGGGCCTCGATACCGAGAAAACCGTCTTCTGGCGGCAATCCGATGTGCCGGAAGTTACCGAACTGACCTGGCTGCTTTCCTGCGTAACCCCGATGGGCCTTTTGCAGCGGTGCACAAGTTACAAGGAGAAAGTCGCCCAAGGTATCAGTCCCAACCACGGCCTGTTCGCATATCCCGTCCTTCAGGCCGCTGACATTTTGATTTTCAAATCCGATTTAGTTCCTGTGGGCGCCGACCAGAAGCAGCATATTGAGGTCACGCGTGACATCGCCATCCGCTTCAATAACGCATACGGCGAAATCTTCACCATCCCGGCCGAACACATCATCGAGTCCGTAGCCGTCGTACCGGGTACTGACGGACAAAAAATGAGCAAAAGCTATGGAAATACCATCGAGATATTCGAGCCCGAAGAAAGCGTCAGAAAAAAAGTTATGCGTATCGTTACCGACTCGACACCCGTTGATGAACCCAAAGACCCCGACAGGTGCAGCGTTTTTGCACTTTTGAAGCTGGTCGCCTCGGCGGACGAGTTAGCCGAGTGGGAGAAACGATACCGCGATGGCGGCATGGGCTATAGCGAAGCCAAAAAGCGTCTCGGTGAGCTGCTGATAGATTATTTCAAGCCGTTCGTACAAAAAAGGACCGAGCTCGAAAGCAATATTGATTACGTTAAGAAAGTCCTGGCCGATGGTGCCGAGCGGGCAAAAGCCGTAGCTGCCAACACCCTCGCTGAGGCCCGAAAGGCCGTTGGATTGGGAGCCTAACCGTGGCCGATAAACTTGTTATAGTTGCGCAGTTCACCAATTACATTGAAGCCGAGATGGCCAAGCAGCAGCTCGCTGACTACGGAATCGAAGCCGTTGTGACCGGCGATAATGCTGCAAATATATATCCGATACCTGCCGTGGAAGGGCCGGAGCTGCAGGTCCTTGAAAAAAATGCACAGCAGGCACGGGAAATCTTAGAATCTCACAAAGAACAGGAGCATTAGTACCGAGGGCATAAATTGGCTGCTTATCGCGTAAATCTTGACATATTTGCAGGGCCTTTGGATTTGCTCTTGTATTTGGTACGCAAGGAAGAGGTGGATATTTATGATATTCCCATCGCCACAATCACGGACCAGTACATTCGCTATATCGAAATGCTCAAGAGCCTTGACATTGATTTGGCCGGCGATTTTTTGGTGATGGCGGCCACGTTAATGCAAATAAAATCCGCAATGCTGTTACCGCAGGCCGAGCCCGGGTCGGCCCTTTTAGACGGGCAGGCAGATGATTTGGCTGACCCTCGCGCAGAGCTTATTCGCCAGCTTCTGGAGTACAAAAAGTTCAAAGACGCTGCCAATCTTCTAAGTGACGCAGCCGACAGGCAGAGAGACCGTTTTCCGCGTTCCGACAGCATTATCGAGCGGTTAAGGCCCGGCACCGAGCCGCAGGTTGACATAGACCAGGTAAGTATCTGGAACTTACTCGAAGCTTTTGATTCGATTATGAAAGCTACCGGTGTGGTTCGTACGATAAATCACATCAAGGACGATACGCCTATCGATTTGTATCAGATAGAGATTTTGCACCGCCTTCAGTCGGAAGGCCGGATGAGTTTCGAACGTATCTTCGAGTCCGTGGCCAACCGTATCGTAATGATTGGATTATTCCTGGCGATTTTGGAGTTGATTCGAGAAAATTTGGTCTTGTCTGAACAACGAGCACATTCATCTTCCATATACTTCCGGCCCTTGACCGATGAGCCCGCCGAAGAGGCTGTGCAAAAGGCCATTCTCGCCCTTGCCGGGGCCGACGGTGATAAATCTACTCAAAGCAAACGGCGGGAACAACCGCCCATTCCAATTTCTGAATTGTCCCCGAAAGGGGAACCGGCAGTCTCGCCTGATGCCCGACAGCAGCGGCAACCGACCATTCCGATTGCCGAGTTGTCGCCAAAAAGCAAATCGGCAGCCTCGACCAACAGGCAGGAAAAAGAGAAGATAGAACCGACCAAAGACAATAAGCAGCCGGCGGCAGATTAGCATTTGACAATTTCCACACTTGAATTCATCCAGGACGACCGGTCGCATCTCCCGCGAATATATTTTGTGACGGGGCTTGATTTATCCACTATTAGGTGCGAGAATAGTAGGTTTTAGAGATTCTTGTATAAAGGAAGTAACAAAGTGCCGCACAAAATTGTGTCCAAAAGACGGCTTTCGGAGGATGTTTTCACCGCCGAAATCGAAGCTCGGCTTGTTGCGCAGGCAAGAAAGCCGGGCCAATTTGTCATTGTCAGTCTAAACAACGAATACGGTGAGCGGATTCCTTTGACAATCGCCGATGCCGAACCCAAAAGGGGCACAATCCGGCTAATCTGGCAGCGAGTCGGCAAAACAACGGCCGAATTGGCTGATATGCAGGCCGGTGACGAGATTGCCAACGTGACCGGCCCGCTTGGTAAGCCAACCCATGTCGAAAATTTTGGCACCGTTGTCTGTGTCGGCGGTGGTATCGGTAATGCCCCCTTATTGCCGATAGCAAAAGCCCTGAAGAAAGCCGGCAACAAGATCATCAGCATCCTCGGAGCAAGAAATAAAGAGCTGATTATCCTCGAAGATGAATTTGCCGCAATTTGCGACGAACTGATAATCACAACCGATGACGGCTCATACGGACGAAAAGCCCTGGTGACCGAGCCGCTGGAAGAGGTTTGCCGGCGCGACAACAAGCCGGACCAGGTCGTTGCAATCGGCCCGGCCATAATGATGAAGTTCTGCTGTGAAGTTACAAAGAAATTCAATATTCCTACACAGGTTTCGCTGAACACCATTATGGTTGACGGCACAGGTATGTGTGGCGGATGCCGGGTCGAAATTGATGGGCAGGCAAAATTTGTTTGTGTTGATAGCCCGGAGTTTGACGGCCATAAAGTCAATTTCGATTTGATGATAAAAAGATTAAACGCATATAAGGACCAGGAACAGGAAGCCTACGAACAATACAATGAGCACAGATGCAAAATAGGCCTGGACAAACGGAATGCTGAATAGTGCCCGGGCTTGACGTTTTCGGACTGTCAACGCCCGATTCTTAGGGGACTGGTTACAGTGACGGACAAAGAGAGACAGGAATTGCTCCAGCGGCTTCTGGAAAAGCAAAAAGACGGTGGTCTTAAACCCGCCGACAGATACGAAATTCCTCCTCAGGACATGCCCGAACAAGACCCTGTCGAAAGAGCAAGGAACGTCAACGAGGTGGCGACCGGATATACCGAAACCCATGCACGGCTTGAAGCATTACGCTGCCTGCAATGCAAAACAGCCCCCTGTATTAAGGGCTGTCCGGTCAAGATAAAGATACAGGATTTTATAGCGGCTGTTTCCGAGGGCGATTTCAAGAAAGCGCTTACCATCATCAAGGAAAACTCACTTCTGCCGGCCGTTTGTGGCCGGGTCTGTCCGCAGGAGGTCCAGTGCCAGCAGACATGCACGGTCGGTCTAAAATTCAAGGACCCCACTAAAGCCGTTTCAATCGGGCGGCTGGAAAGGTTCGTTGCCGACCTCGACCAGGAAGAAATCATTCCGACCGTCGCACCCAATACCGGAATGAAGGTAGCGATAATCGGCTCAGGGCCCGGCGGCATCGTCGCCGCTGCTGATACGAGAAGGGCCGGCCACGATGTTACTTTATTCGAGGCCTTCCATAAAACCGGCGGCGTGTTGGTCTATGGAATCCCGGAATTCAGACTGCCTAAAAGCATTGTCCAGAAAGAAATTGATGTCTTGACAAAAATGGGTGTCAAAATCGTCTGCAACTTCGTCGTCGGCAGAACAAGAACCATTGAGCAGCTTATGAAAGAGGATGGCTTTGATGCGGTGTATATTGGCGTCGGGGCCGGGCTGCCGAGGTTTATGGGTATCGAGGGCGAATCCCTTGTCGGCGTATATAGTGCCAACGAATACCTGACACGTGCAAATCTTATGAAGGCCTACGACTTCGGCTCTGGTGCCGATACTCCAATCGCCCGCTCACAGAAAGTTGCCGTTACAGGCGGCGGCAATGTTGCTATGGACTCAGCCAGGACGGCCGTCAGGCTCGGAGCGGAAAAGGTTTATTTAGTCTATCGGAGAACCGAAAAGGAGATGCCCGCTCGAATTGAAGAAGTCCATCATGCAAAGCAGGAGGGCGTCGAATTTCACATATTGCAAAGCCCCAAACGGGTAATCGGCGATGAAAACAGCCACGTAACTGCAATCGAGTGTCTGAAGTATCGGCTCGGTGAGCCGGACGAATCCGGCCGGCGAAGGCCCATCCCTATAGAAGGCTCGGAGTTCCAAATTGATGTTGACACTGTAATTATTGCTATCGGCAACATCGCAAATCCTTTGATTCGCCAGACAACGCCCGGCCTGGAGTTCAACAAGTGGGGAAATATCGTCGTCGATGAAAACTGCAAAACCTCACTGGAAGGTGTTTACGCAGGCGGTGACATCGTCTCCGGCGCCGCGACCGTCATCCTCGCAATGGGCCAGGGCCGAATCGCCGCCTCGGCAATGAACAAATACCTTGCAGAGAAAAGTGACTGTAACAAACCCTGTTAAAGCATCATATGCTAACACAGACCTTGTAGGGAAGAAATCGTATGCTTGCATCCACCAATTTGCTTTTTGTTATCTCAGGATAGCTCGACCCGGAATGTTATCATCTTTAAAGTGCTTATCCAGCCAGCCGCATCTAACATTGTTCCGGTTGTCAAAATATTTGACATAAGGTTTTATATCGAGAACAGGCGTCTGGTTCAAAACATCCACCTCGGTAAAATACATCTTATTTGCTTCTATTTTTTTTATCTTCACAACGGAAAGCCCTATATGATTGGGCCGATGTGGACTTCTTATCGCGAATATCCCATGTTTGTTTTGCTCAAGAAACGGTTGGCCTTGAACCTCCTCCCTCTGCGACTTATGGAAATAGTATAGTATTATTGCATGGCTGAACTTATTCAGGTCTTTCAAGCCGCTGACATACTTTTCTTTTAATTCAATCCACGCCTCCACCTCACCTTTAAAAATCCCCTGGATGGGGATATCCTTGTTTTCGCTATATGGCGAATGGATTATCCCAATCGGATGCATTATTATTCGTTCCATACTTACACCTTTCAACTCTTTTTAACATAGGCCTTTGACAATTTGTTTTTTCTTCAGTATTATCCTTGTTTCTGTAATTTTGGCAATCTTGTAAGTGATTCTGAAATATTGCGTTGAGAGTATTAGATAGAGTCGAGAGTATGGAAATTAAGCCGTTCAAAGCATTCAGGTTTGACCCTGGCGCAGTTGGCGACGTGGGCAGATGTATTTCTCCCCCGTATGATGTAATCAGTCCCACACAGCAGCAGCAGCTATACGAGAAAAGCAAGTATAATATCGTTCGCATAATCAAGGGGAAAACCACCTCTTTTGACAATGACGACAACAATCAGTACACAAGGGCGGCAGACTATCTCAAAACCTGGGTGGAGAAAGGCGTCCTGAGGCAAGATTCAACTGAATCTATCTACGCTTACGTCCAGGATTTTGAGCTGGACAATCCGGCACAACGCCTTTGCCGGACCGTGCCCGACAGCCAGACGGCCATCCAGCTAAAACGCCGGAGTTTTCAGAGGTTCAGCTTCATTGCACTGGCCAGGATAGAAGATCTCGGGAAAGCCGTCAGAGACCATGAGAACACCTTTAATGGGCCTATAATTGACAGGCTCAATCTTATAGAAGCGACCGGTGCGAAGTTTGGCCTGCCTTTTATGCTGTACGAGGATGCCCAAAACATCGCAGACGATATCATTGAAAGCGCTGTTGACAACCGGCCACTTATCGATTTTCTCGATGAGCAGGATGTCAGACATCGGCTCTTTGCAATAACCGCTAAAGATGGCATCGAGGCAATTTCGGAAATGATGCAGGATAAAAGCTGTATTATTGCCGACGGCCATCATCGTTATCAAACGGCTTTGAGGTATCTCAAAGAGACCTCTAATCCCAAAACCGCATATCAAATGACTGCCTTTGCAAATACCCGCCACGAGGGGCTGATAGTTTTAGCTACTCACCGCCTTGTCGGCAATCTCAAGAACTTCGATTTGAGAAAATTACTTGCTGATATCAAAGAAGACTTCGAAGTTGCAAAGTTTGAGTTCGGTTCACCCCACGCGAAAACAGCGGCAAAACAGAAGATGCTCGCACAAATGAAAGCTGAGCATAACCGTGATAAAAATGTGTTTGGGGTTTACGGCGGTAATTGTTCTTTCTACACAGCGGTTCTGAAAAACAAACAGGCAATGGATTCGGCTGCGCACGAAAGAAGCCGCTCCTGGTGCTTGCTTGATGTCGCCGTGCTGCACAAGCTTGTGCTCGAGAAGCTATTAGGCATTGATGGAAAGAAACTTGCAAGCGGCAGCAACGTCGAATATATAAAGGGTACAGGCAGTGCGATCGATGAGGCAATTGCCAAAGTTGACGGCAGACAAAAGCAGGTCGCCTTGTTTATGAATCCCATAAAAATGCAGCAGCTTAAAACGATTACCGATGTGGGTGAAAAAATGCCGCAAAAGTCAACTTTCTTTTATCCAAAAGTTTTTACAGGTTTGACCATTAACAAATTGTAACACCGACTTAAATGTCGTCCCTGCGAAATCGAAGGTCCGGCTTTAGACGGAGCAGGGGTATATTAGTAAGAATTGTGTAGATTCCCGCTTTCGCGGGAATGACGAAAAGAAGGGAAATCATATATGGTAGATTGGAAAAAGCCGCCAAGGTTATTCATCCCCGGCCCGGTAAAGGTCAATGAAGACGTTCTGCAGCAGCTTGCACGGCCGACACTGGGACATCGCGGCAAAGAATACGCGCAACTACACGGCGAAACGGTTGGTATGCTCAAAAAAATCCTTTTCACGGACCAGAATGTATTTTTATCTACCTCCTCGGCTTCCGGAATTTGGGAGGCGGCTATTCGCAATTGCGTTGGCTTCGATGAGACCATCCTTTGTACCTGCTGCGGAGCCTTCAGCGACAAGTGGGCAACCGTGGCCAAGAATTGTGGCAGAAACGTTGACGAGCTAAAGGTCGATTGGGGCAGGCCTGTTCTGCCTGAAATGGTCGACGAAAAACTCGCAACCGGCAAATACGCCGCTGTTACTCTTGTGTACAACGAGACAAGTACCGGCCTGACGAATCCGCTCTATGAAGTAAGCGAAATGATGAAGGAGAAATATCCTGATGTTCTGGTTTTTGTTGACGCGGTAAGTGCGATGGTCGGCCTGCCTCTGCACTTCGACCAGCTCGGCTGGGATGTGACATTCGCGTCGGTGCAGAAGGCCTTTGCAATTCCGCCGGGACTAGCCGTAGCTGCGGTGAGCAACAGAGCTTTGGAAAAAAGTAAAGATGTCCCTGGCCGAGGTTATTACTTTGATTTTCAACTCTTTGCAAAGTCGGCTGAAAAAAACCAAACCCCTACTACGCCGAACATCCCCCACATTATGGCCCTGAACTACCAGTGCAAAAAGCTGCTCGAAGAGGGTATGGAAAATGTCTGGCAGCGCCATAAGCAAATGGGTGATTTTGTAAGGGCCTGGGCCAAGGAAAAGTTCGCCCTCTTCTGCGAGGAAAAGTACGCCTCAAATACTCTCACAACAATCAAAAATACCCGTGGTATCAATGTCGCAGAGACGATAAATTCGATACAGCAAAAGCACAATACCATTTTCGGAAACGGCTACGGTAAGCTAAAAGAAGAGACCTTCCGAATCGCTCACATGGGTGATATTACCCTCGAAGACCTCAAAGAGCTGGTCGGCTGGCTCAATGACGAAATCGGATGAGATTGCCGTTGAGTTTTATTAGCTGTCAGCCATATTAAGGCCCTCGTTTCACCGGGGCTGTTCCTTTCTATCCGCCATACACCAATCATGAGGTTACATGGTAGCTGAATTCGAGCACCTGTGGATTAACGAGCTTTTGGTAATCGTCCATACTCATCCGTATTGCTTTTTCGTGCGAGCCGGCCTGGAACGTGATATGGTCGTCCTTTTCCAGGGTCTTGTCCATAACAGTGGGCAAATCATACAAGTTGCCAAAGGGCGGCTCCGCTCCCAGCTCACAGTCGTCAAACAACTTCCCGATGTCCTTTTCTTCGGCCAGTTGGACTTTCTTAGCCTTCAGTTGACCTTTCAAGGCTTTAAGGTCAATCTTGTAACAGGCTGGAAGGACACAACACACAAACTTATCATCGGCCTTGACGATCACCGGCTTGGCTACATATTTCCCCGGCTCGTGTTCCACCGCTGCCATCTGCTGCGCTGAGAACGCCGGTTCATGCTTGGTGAGCTCGTATTTTACTCCCGACTTTTTCAGAAATTCTATTACTTGCATCTTACACCTCTCAAAAAAAGTGCCCAGAAATCACCCGGCAACAATTTTTTATATGATTATTTTTATCTGGCGAAGATTCGCCGTGTCAATAGCTGGCGCCAAAATTTAACCTGCACAGCCCGGGTGCCGTTATTTAATACCGCTTACCGGCACAATAGGCGCCCATTGCACCTTCGCAGCACCCAGCAGAGTGCCGGTAGCATAGGCCAAATCAACGAGTGCTATTTGATACTCAGCCAGTGCGAGGATTTCGGCACGCTGGGCATCGGCAAACTTTGTCTGGGCGTCAAGTACATCAGTAGAAGTGCGCAGGCCCAGTTCAAACTGCCTCTTCTCGGCTTTGAAAAGCCTGCCAGCCAGAATTGCGTTCTGTCTGCTGGCCAGGATGCGCTGCCAGTTTGCTTGAAACTTGTCAATTGCATTGAGGACCTCAATTTCAATAAGGGCGCTGCGGTTCTTCCGAGTGGCCAATCGCTGCCTGCGCTGGTAAAACGCCTGACGCAGGCGGCTCTTGGCCGCTTCATTTCCCAACGGTACCAATAACTGCAGCCCAAATCGATGGTCTTCAAACCTCTTATCGGAAAGTAAATCATACGAATCACTCCTCGTTGCTCCCAGGCCGTTAATGTTATAGGTATAATCCAAAGTAACCAAAGGAAGCGCCTGATTGTGCATGTAATCCATCGTGCTGATGTCTTCGGCGATTTGCAGTTCCAATTCGAGCATTTCCATGCGATTCTCAACAGCCGCCGCGACCAGTTGCTGAGTCGGCAATTCGTAAAGAATCGGGTCCGGCTCAGTAGCGGGTATCAACACCGTAGGTGTCTGCATCTCCAGCCCTGCTTTATTAAGTACCCGCTTAAGCTCGCGCTCTCGTTCTCGCAAACTGTTGTCGGCGATGATAATAGCCTCAAGGCGCTGCGCCACCCCTGCCTCAGCGCGAATAATCTCTACCTGCGCCCTCTCGCCGGAAGCGACAAAACGCTGAGCCTGCTCAAGCTGTTTCTTAGCCAGGTCATACTCTTGTTTACGGACGTCCAATTCCCTTCTGGCCGCATATAGCCGCCAGTACACACGGTCGGCAGCAGCAATGACGCGTATGACTTCAAGTTTCGTTTTGGCGTCGGCTATCTGCCGTTCATACTCGGCGATACGAATGGCGTGAGTGTTAGTCCGGTTGCCGGCATTTCGCAGCAGCGGTTGACTAATCGAAATAGACAAGTCTGAGCTGTATTCAGGGTTAAGTGCTTCACTAAACGCCGAAAACTCAGCGTTCGTTTTTACACGTCTGTCAGCTATGTCAAAAGTTAAAGTCCCACCGGTTCGCAGAGGTACCTGAACGCCAAAGTCTGTACTGGCGTAATCTACCTGTGAGCCTGCAAGTATTGTAGATACCGGGGTATCGGTTTTTGTGTATGATATGTTGGTAAAAAACGCCGCCTCGAACTTGGCCTCTTCTTCACTGACCTTTTCGGCGGCAATAGCGGGACTGATAAGCTGCACCTTAAGGTCAAGGTTATTTTCCAGGGTTAATGCTCGACATTGCTCAAGTGTAAACTCAAGGTGCTTTGGCGGCGTTTGGTTCACATCCGGCCGGTCGTTTTCTTCGGTGTCGGCCTTTTCCAAATCAAGCGTTTCTATTTGTCGTAATTTCCCGGGAGCAATCTCGATTTCATAAAAATCCTCGTCGCCGGGGAACTGCTCACAGCCTGCCAATAAGAATAATGCGAAGCCAACAACCACCACTGCCGGAAGGCATCCTGTGGAAAAACAATACCATTTTAGAGATAATTTTTTATTCATGTCTAAGTGCCTCAATAGGGTCGAGTCTGGCGGCCTTAATCGCCGGGAACATTCCAAAAAAGATACCAACGGACCCTGCAAAACAAAATGAAAGTAATATAGCCCAGGCCGGGATGTACGTCATGTCAAGAACAGGATTTATCCCTGATATAATCAACGTAAGGCACTGTCCAATGCCAACGCCAACAAGGCCTCCGACAAAACACAAAACCACCGCTTCAATCAGGAATTGAGTTAGAACTGCGGATTTTTTGGCCCCGACCGCCTTACGAAGTCCGATTTCTCTGGTTCGTTCAGATACCGAGACCAACATAATGTTCATAATGCCCACCCCTCCGACCAGCAGAGAAATACCCACGACACCTCCCGCCACGAGCGTTACCATAAGCGCTATACTATTGAAAGTCTCCATAAACCTTTTTACCGACTCAATTCGAAATGTATCCGGTTCCCCCGGCCTGATATTCCGTGTGCGCCGAAGGAAAAATCTAATCTCGGCCTGGGCCTCCTCCGTAACTTCGGTTCCCTTGCTTGCTGCAAAAGCCGCGATCCACGGCTTTCCCATTTTGAAGGTCGTCTTAAAGGGAATGAACACCTCATAGTGCTCCTGGCCGCTTTCGCCGAACTGTAATTCGGGCTGGCCTTCGATAACACCGACGATGCTAAAGGTATGATGTCCTATGCGAATTGACTGGCCAATGCAATCGCGGTCAAGACGAAGTTCATCTCGCAGCTTGGGGTCGATCAGGCACACCGGACGTACCTGCATATTATCGATAACGGAAAATGTCCGCCCGAGTGAAACGGGGCGGTTTTGGATTTCATGAAAAGCAGGCTCGATGCCCGTGACCTCCACATTATCAACCGATTTTTCACCGTATCGGACTGTGTGTTGTCCCACTCCGCCTATCCGGCTGAAACTTTCCACCGAAGGACAGTGTTCAAGTATATTGTCAAAATGTTCGGGTAAAAACCTGATAGTCCACCACGAGGCATGACGCATCGGCCCTTTATCAGGCCGCGTGGGTAAAATAAATATTGTGTTCGTGCCGAAGGTTTCCACCTGGGACAGCACTTTGGCCTTTAGCCCCGTAAGGGCCGCGATAACTGCGGTTACTGAGGCGACACCGATTACAATGCCAATTGTTGTAAGTACCGACCTGGTTTTATTTGTCCAGATTTGCCCCAGCGCAAGGTAAACACTCTGATAAAATAGCTGAAAAAAAGCCACAGACACCCGTATCCCAGCTCTCATTTCGGCCCCTTCCGTACATCATTTTGTATCGTGTTTTTATATGCCGGGTCCTGCTCCCTTGGCAGGTCACTGTAAATCTGTCCATCTCTCATGTGAATTATTCGTTTGGCGTGACGCGCCACGTGTTTTTCATGCGTTACTAAAATAATCGTCTGTCCTTCGCGGTGAAGCTGGTCGAAAAGTTTGAGGATTTCTTCGCTTGTTTTACTGTCGAGATTACCGGTCGGTTCGTCGGCCAGCAGGATACTGGGATTGCAGACAAGCGCACGTGCGATAGCGACGCGCTGCTTTTCACCGCCTGAAAGCTGGTTCGGTTTATGCTTTATCCGGTCTCCCAGCCCAACTCGCTCAAGGACGTTTTTGGCGCGTTTGCGGCGTGACCACCAGCCATTTCGTGAATAAATCAACGGCATCTCGACATTCTTGAGCGCGCTTAATTGCCCAAGCAGCTCGAATGATTGAAAGACAAAGCCGATTCGCTCGTTGCGAACGTTAGCCAGCGCTGCGTCACTCATTTTCGTTGTGTCCTTGTCATCCAGCTCATAGTACCCTGAAGTTGCTCGGTCCAGGCAGCCTAAGACATTCATCAGCGTACTCTTGCCCGAGCCGGAGGCCCCCATCACCGCTACATACTCGTTTTTGCGCAGTTCCAGGTCAATTCCGTCAAGCGCGTGGATAAGTTCCACACCGACTTTGTAAATCCGCGTAACATTCTGAAGTCGAATTATGAGCTTTTCAGCCTTCTCTGTCATCTTTCGGCTCACCCAGTTTTGTCCGCATTCTTCTTTTTCTTTTTTGACTCTACTTCCCGCTCGTCTCTTATTCTCTGATTGTGCTTAATATTTTCGAGTACCTTATACGGCCCAACAACTATCTTGTCTTCTTCGGTAATCGGCGCCAGTATTATGGTATGTGTCAGGTCGCTTTGCCCGATTTTAATGGGCGTTACGACAGCCCTGCCGTCAACGAGGCAGTAAACCACCGTTGCGTATGCCTTGGCAGTATCCACGTGGGGAGAATTTTCGCGAATCTCCAGAGGCAGAGTATCAACCTTTCGGCCCAGCACCGCCTGAGTTGGTATCTTGAGCACAGCGGTGTGTTTTCGCGTCTCAATATCCACATGCGCCGTCAAGCCCGAGTGCAGTTTTTGGTCGACAGACTCAAGCAGTATCTCGGTCCTGAAATATTTCGTCTGGGTCCACGACATCGTATGTGCCAGAGCAATTGAATCAACCACGCCGGTAAACTCATGGTCGGCAAAGGCGTCCACGTGAACGGTTGCCTTTTGCCCGACTTTTAATTTCCCAACATCTGTCTCATCAACCTGTGCTACAACCAGCATTTGAGACAGGTCTGCTACCTCCATAATCACCGTCCCCGGATTATTCATTGTCCCGGTAATCACAAGCTCACCAACTTCGGCATTCAGGCGTGTCACCACACCGTCGATAGGCGAGGTGATAATCGTGTAGCCCAGGGTCTCTTCCGCCTGCTTAATCTTCGCATCAGCGGCTTCGAGATGGTGTTTCAACACGATTAAATTTAGTTCCGCTGCCCGGAGCGTATGCTTCGCAGCTTCATATTGTGCCCTGAGGTCATCAAGTTTAAGCTGAGTCTGGTCAAAGGTGGCCTGACTGATGTCCTGGGATTCAAGCAGTCCTTTCTGGCGCATCAGGTCCCGCTCGGCCTGTTTGACTGAGGCATCAAGGCCCGTAAGACTCGCTTTCTGACCAGCAATCCTTGATTTGTCAACTTCGTTTTGGGCCTCCTGGGCCAAGTAACCCGCTTTGGCCGAGAGCAATTGACTCTCCAGGTCCTTTGCATCCAGGCGCACAAGCACCGAGGCCGACACCGGCGGATTCGCATCGGGTTTACCGCAGGTTACAGTATCGCCTTCCTCATACGGCAGCTCTACAATCCGTGCCATAACTTTTGCGCTTATCTCCACCTTCGTCTTTGGCTCAATTTCGCCGGGAGCACTGACAAACTCAATCAATTCTCCTCGCCGAGCTGCTTCGACACGGACCACTGCTGCCCGGCGTGAAGCGTTAATTTTTCTCCAGGTCAGCATCCCAACGACAGAAACAACCAACACCGTTACAATAACCGTGATAATAATTATGTGAGGTCTCTTCACGCTAAGTCCTTTCCTGCTCAAAAAATAACATCGACAAAACGTTTAATTTCCAACTGCCCATTATATACATATATACGCATCGTTGCACAATATAGTTACAGTCCATCCGGGGAAAACACCCTTTACTCTGCTTTGGGACGCCTTTTGGCGGTGCTCACCAACCTCGTGAACAAAATAAGGTTAAGGCGACATTTATAATAACTATGTGGTATTTCCAGGGCCTTACGGGCAAAAACAATGCGTCCGTGTTTACAGCACCGATGCTTTTCCTCTCAACCTTCTGTGCTTTGGAACCAGCCATTAGCGAGGTCATTATATGTTTTTGCACCTCGCTGTCAAGAATATTCAGGCCGGCTCCTGGAGTGCCTGTGGAGCATCGCCTGCGTTTACGCACCGGTTTTTTCTGTTGCTGTTGTATCAAAAAATCTTTGACGCCGTGAACTTCTTGGTGATAAAATCGTATAAAAGTGCCGAAGTTGTTCTTAAAGATGTCAGAAAAGTTGAGTTTTACAGTTGTCCTGTGTGGCTAAAGAATAGAATTGGGAGGTTAAAATGCGAATTATCAGTTTCAGGCAGGAAAAGACCTGCTCACAGTCCCTGGGACTCCTAACGGAGTATCGTATAATTTCAGCTCTGCTAATATTCCTGCTCTTTATTGCGCCGCTGCCGGCCCTTGCGGAGGATGCCGGCATAGATGCTCTTCGTCAGGTCAGTAAGGCTTTTGCAACAATAGCCGAAAAGGCCTCACCGGCCGTGGTTGGTATCAAGGCCGAAAAGACCATCACCTACAGCCAACCGACTTTCCGTGACTGGCCGTTTGGCGAACAATTTGACCCGTTTGATAATGATATCTTCGACCGTTTCTTCCGTTGGCGCTCCCCTCGACGGCGAGCACCCCAGCAGCGAAAATACCAGCAGACGGCGCAGGGCTCCGGCTTTATTGTTTCTGATGACGGCTATATCTTAACAAACAATCATCTTGTCGGTGATGCCGAGAAAGTTCTGGTCAAAGTGGGAGAAGACCCGGAGGTTGAAGCAGAGGTTATCGGGAAAGACGCCGAGTCGGATGTCGCTGTTATAAAAATTGACAAAAAAGGTCTGACGCACCTTGAAATGGCCGACTCCGATGAGCTGGAGGTCGGTGAGTGGGTCGTTGCTATCGGCAATCCCTTTCTTCTTCGCCAAACTGTTACCGCCGGCATCGTAAGCGCCAAGGGCAGAAGTGGTTTTAGTCTCGCTGAGTTTGAGGATTTCATCCAGACCGATGCTGCGATAAATCCCGGCAATTCCGGCGGACCGCTGCTTAACCTTGACGGGAAGGTAGTCGGGATTAACACCTTTATCATATCTCAGACAGGCGGGTATATGGGAATTGGATTCGCAATCCCTATCAATATGGCAAAGTTTGTTTATCAACGACTCGTCGAAAAGGGCGAAGTGGAAAGAGGATACCTTGGTATCATCTACCAGGAATTAACGCCTGAATCTGCTCGGCCTTTCGGACTGGATAAAGATACAAAAGGTGTGGCCGTAACGCAGGTTATTGATGACTCGGCCGCTGATAAAGCCGGGCTAAAACGATATGATGTAATTGTTGAGCTGGACGGACAGCCGGTTGAAAACGGGAATCAGTTCCTTAACCGCGTAGCAATGCTCAAACCCGGAACGAAAGTAAAAATAGTCGTACTACGCGATGGAAAACGAAAGACTTTTACTGCTGAACTTGGCACGCGCCCGCCACAGGACCAAAGACCTGGTGCTGAACCCAAGATACAACAGCAATTAGGATTTACCGTAAAGAATCTCACCGATGAGTATGCTAAAAGACTCGGTTTCGAAGGGCTCAGCGGAGTTGTCGTTACCAGTGTTGAGGCGGGGTCCCTGGCTGCCAAAAAGGGTATCACTGCTGGAATGCTAATTATGGAAGTGAACCGTGAACCTGTTAAAAACAGCAAGGACTTTGATGAAGCGATTGAAAAGGCCAAAAAAGAGGGAAGTGCGCTGCTGTTAGTTAATGACGGAAGTTACACAAAAGTTGTCGTATTAAAGCTGGTCGATGAGTAACGCCCAAAAGATGAGACCATTTTGGGCGAAGTGAAATACAGGCCAACAGATAAGATATTTGTTGGCCTGTTCTTTTCTGATAATGGGCTGTTAGAGTTAAATTTCCTGCTATTGTGTTTTACCGGTGAAAACATTATACTATTTGCTGGTTTTGGTTTTGAAAGTTTGGTGGGCAGTCCCGATATGTTGGCTGCCCATTACTTATGAATTCGTGTTTTGCAACTTATTGCAAAGCTGTGTCATAAAGGAAGAATTAGCCACAAAGACACGAAGCCACAAAGAGAGTTTGATATAAGTAAAGAACAAAAAATTCTTCTTGTCTTGGTGCCTTGGTGGCAGAAAATATGTATGAGAGCAGTTCAGGAGAGATGAATATGGGTTGTAATCTGGCAATTGCAGGAGTAACCGGAGCGGTCGGACAGGAATTTCGGACAATCCTGGAAGAGCGTGATTTCCCGTTCGATTCGCTGAAAATGCTTGCAAGCAGCCGTTCAGCCGGCAAGAAAATCGAATTCAAAGGCAAGGAATATATCGTCGAAGAATTAACCAAAAACAGCTTTGGCCGGGTCGATATTGTACTATCCAGCGCCGGAGCGGCGCGAAGCAAAGAGTTTGCCCCCGCCGCGGTAGAAGCCGGCGCCGTTGTGGTCGATAACACCTCGGCCTTTAGAATGGACCCGGATGTCCCGCTTATCGTTCCGGAAATAAATCCAGAAAAAATCCGGGAGCATAAGGGCATTATCGCCAATCCAAACTGCTCGACGATTATTGCCATCGTGCCGGTCTGGCCTTTGCATAAGGCAAATCCCGTTAAGCGGATGGTCATCAGCACTTACCAGTCCGCCAGCGGAGCAGGAATGAAAGCGATGCTGGAGCTTGAAGAACAAACACGGGAAATTCTCGATGGAAAAAAACCAACCTGCGAGGCCTTCCCCTATCAAATTGCATTTAACGTCTTCAGCCATAACTCGGCTCTCGATGCTGACGGCTACAACGCCGAAGAGATGAAAATGGTAAAAGAGACCGGAAAGATATTTGACTGCCCGGATATCGCAATTACCTGTACCTGCATTCGTGTCCCCGTATTGAGGGCCCACTGCGAGAGTATAAATCTTGAATTTACCGACCCGATTACCCCCGACCAGGTCAGGGACCTGCTAAGCACCGCGCCGGGGGTCTCTCTGATTGACGACCGCAAAAACAATCGTTTCCCAATGCCGATTGACGCCACCGGCAAAGACGATGTCTTCGTTGGCAGAATTCGTCAGGACGATTCGGTGCCTGACAACCGCGGTATCAATCTTTGGGTCGCCGGTGACCAGTTACGAAAAGGCGCAGCCCTAAACGCTGTGCAGATTGCAGAGAAGCTGCTATAATCGTCGGTAATGGCCATTCGCAATATAAAACTGACGGTTCTCTACGATGGCAGCGAATATCACGGCTGGCAAATCCAGCCCGGACTAAGAACTATTCAGGCTGCGCTCACCGAGGCAATCCAGGAGTTCATCGACGTTGAAGTTAGAGTGTTCGGGGCCAGCAGGACCGATGCGGGAGTAAGCGCTCTGGGGCAGGTTGCGCTTGTACAAATCGATTCAGCCATACCTGTGGAAAATCTCGCTAAGGTGATTACGCACAGACTGCCTCCTGAAATTGCAGTGGCCGAAGCAGTCGAAGTCCCAGAGGGCTTTGACCTGATAGGTGCGGTCAAAAGCAAATTGTACCGCTATACGATTTTTATAGGCCAGCTCCGGCCGGTCATGCAAATAAAGCACTGCTGGCATCTGCCGCAAAAACTTGACATTGCTGCTATGGCTCAGGCGGGAGCAATGTTGGTCGGCAAAAAGGACTTCAAATCCTTCGCATCGGCAGCGGACAAGCGGCAGACTTCGGTGAGAACTATTTTCCGCTGCGATGTCAGCAGGGATGATGATTGGGTGTATATTGATGTAGAAGGCGACAGCTTCCTGTATAATATGGTCAGAAATATCGTCGGCACTCTCGTCGAAGTGGGCAGCGGCAGGCAGAAACCCGAAAAAATAAGTGAAATTCTTGAAGCAAAAGACCGGACTGCTGCCGGCCCCATCGCACCCGCCGCCGGTCTGTGCCTGATGTGGATTAAGTATTGAAAATCGTTCACATAATAACAAGGTTGATTTTAGGCGGAGCGCAGGAAAATACTTTAATTACCTGCAAACTGCTGGCACAGCGAGGACATGATGTCACGCTCATTACAGGCCCCGCCATAGGCCCCGAAGGAGAACTGTTCAATAAGACAAAAAATGAAAAATATAATGTAATCGTTATTCCCAAGCTTATTCGTGCAATTTGCCCTCTATACGACACAATAAGCTACTTTCAAATCAAAAGACTTCTCGAACGACTAAAACCTGATATTGTTCACACCCATTCAGCCAAGGCGGGCATATTGGGGCGATTTGCCGCTTATAGCTTAAAAGGGAAATGGGACCAGAATTTACCGGCAATTGTCCATACAATTCACGGCCTGGCCTTTCATCCTTATCAGAGTAAGTGGTTAAATAAATTTTACATCGCTATCGAAAAATCCGCTGCGAAACGAACAGATTCTTTTATAAGCGTTGCTGACGCAATGACCGCCCAGGCGACTGCCGTTGGTATCGGTTGGCCTGAGCGGTTTATTACCGCTTATTCTGCTATCGAGGAAGGTGATTTTTTAGAGCCAATCTCACGAGAGCGCAGAGAAGAATTCCGCAGTAAGTATGGAATCCCGAGAAATGCAATTGTACTGGTCACAATTGCCTGGCTCTTTATGCTCAAAGGTCACGAATACATTATCGACTCGGCCAGGCAGCTCTCGAAGCAATTTGACAATGTTTATTGGCTGTTTGTCGGGGATGGGAACCTGTCCGACCACTTCAAAGGGCAGGTTCGCCAATTGGGATTGGCCGAAAAAATCAAATTCACCGGCCTTTTACCGCCGAGCCAAATTCCCCTCGCGATTGCCTCATCGGACATACTTTTGCACTGCTCGTTGCGGGAAGGCCTTGCACGTACGCTGCCGCAGGCGATGCTATGCGGCAGGCCGGTGGTCTCATTCGATGTTGACGGCGCAAGAGAAGTGGTAAATGAAAATACCGGTCGACTTGTTGGGCCGGAGAATGTTGAACAATTGACAAAGGCCTGTGCGGAGTTGATAGAAGACGAAGAGTTAAGAGACAGACTCGGCGAAACCGGCAGAGAATTTGTTAAAGAAAAATTTGCACCGGAAAAAATGGTTGATACTATTGAGGCGGTCTATCAGAAGCTGTTGGAAAAGTAAGTAACATAGAACATCCGATAGAAAGGAAATCGCTGAAAATGAGTGATAATTTAAGGTCCTGCTGGCAGAATTGCTATGGGCCTGATGACAAGAGCTTTTTTGAGGATAAGGAACTTCTGGCGATTGATGCTATGGAAGATTCTATCACTCCCTTAGATGAACAGACGAAAGCTATAAGGCAGCTCATCACGCGTTTTGAGGCATGTTATCATGAGGCTGACAAGGAGGCCGAGCTGATTATCAAAGCGATAGGCTCAGGCCATCCCCCAGAGGAGTCAGGTGAACGGCCCCCTAAGCGAAAGGCCGAACTGCAGAATTGCCGCGATATTCTCTCGCTCTGGTGCGAAAATCCGGCTATCGAAGGCATAAATCTGGATGTCGGCGGCATCAAGGCAGAAGAACTATTGAGTTTTATTGGCAAGCCAAGCCCTCTTAAGATATGGCAGGTGCAACGAGTCGTCGATAAGATTACCGAGGCCCTTGAGCCGAGCCGTCGTTATCATTGGCTGGCCCTTGACCTCGGAGATTACGGTGAACCGGGGGCGAAACCAGCGGGAGAGTATTACAAAGACAACTTGACTTTCCTGGAGCAAACCAAAAAGACAATCATACATGATACTTTAGATGGCCGGAAATCGAAGGTATCCCTGGCTATGGCTATTGATATGTTTATGCCGTGTCACTGGGACTTCGTCGGTGGCCTCGTTATTATTCTCAAGGCCATCGGTGGAGACCTCCACCCGGCCAAGCCATATGCTTGCTGTGCGCGAAATCTCAAGCTAAGCCCGCTTTGCGACAGATTGAGGATGATTTCGAATACGCTGAGGGCCTTCTGGAAAGGCGAGAAGACGGCCGAAAACATAGACTCCCGTCTCCTTGCATCTTTAGGGGCCGCAACGCCAGTAAAACGCTGGCTTGCTGCGTTCCTGGATAAGACTATAAAACTGCATTTGAGTCTGCCTTTTGAGATAGATTTAACATAAAAAGGAGTTTGAAAATGGATGAAATGATCACCTATTGCGGCTTGGCCTGTCATAGCTGCCCAATTTATCTGGCAACGAGAGAAAAGGACGAAGAAAAAAAGTACAAAATGAGAGTTGATATAGCGCAGCAAATTAAAAAACTCTATGGCCAAGACTGTAAGCCTGAAGATGTTACTGATTGTGATGGATGTAAGACAGAAGGTGGAAGACTATTATCAGGTTCTAAAAAGTGTCAAATAAGAAAGTGTGCAAGCCGGAAAGGCGTTGAGAACTGTGCACACTGCGACGAGTATGCCTGTGAAAAGCTTAAAGAGTTCTTTGCCACGGAGGCACATGCACATGCCAAGGAACGATTAGATGAGATAAGGAGCGGCCTCTAATTCTCTCCGGATTGGGAGAAAAATATTATGAAAAGTTATAGAAAAGAGCTTTGGTTTAATACAAAAAGCAGGCGCGAGTTTATCAATATCACGCCGCAGGTCGAAGAGTGCCTGCAAGAAAGCGGCATCAAGGAGGGCTTTGTGCTATGTAACGCTATGCACATTACCGCCAGCGTCTTTATCAACGATGATGAATCCGGCCTTCATCACGACTTTGAGGTTTGGCTGGAGAAGTTAGCGCCCGAGAAGCCATACTCGCAGTACCGACATAATGGCTTCGAGGACAACGCCGACGCCCATATCAAACGCAGCGTTATGGGCAGGGAAGTGATTGTGGCCGTTACCGATGGGACACTTGATTTCGGACCGTGGGAGCGGATATTCTACGGCGAATTCGACGGCAAGAGAAAAAAGAGGGTATTAGTGAAAATCATCGGCGAGTGAGTTGATGACTTGATGGATTCGGTATTTTTCCCGGCAAAGGCGGTTGGGATATCGCTTTCTGGTGTCATGGCTCTGCGGGGCGGGAAGTCTTGATTAAGAGGTTCTAACAAAACCTGACTTCAAAATGAGGAGCCGCTTCGCGGGATTATTTGAATAGATTCCTCGGCTGCGCTCGGAATGACAAATATGGTTTTGTTAGAGTGCCTAAAGCTAAGGCATTTCGTTTTTTATATCATAGGCCATAAGGACATCGCCGTGTCGGATATAAAGCCGGCCATCGGATATTGCCGGATGTGCCCAGTGCTTGCCGGATCCCCGAGTAATGCGGAAGGAACTGACTATTTCAAAACTTTTGGGTGAGGCCTTTACCAGGGCCACATCGCCGGTATTTTCATCGTAGCAGTATAACATACCATCAGCGTAAATAATCGCGCCTTTGTTGCCGTTCCATTTGGCTTCATACATGACTTTTCCGGTATCCCAATCGAGGCAGACCCAGTCCCCTCTGGCATTACCCTTCCAGTTGGCGCCGTAGATATAGCCATCGACCAGCACGACCCCGCCGTGGTGCACGTCAAGGGTGTCATCGTCCCACATTTTGGTTGCCTCTGTTCCATCCGGCGAGAGCTTGTACTTTACGCCGCCTTTGTCGTAGCCGGCGGTAAAGTAGACATGTCCATCGTGGTATAGGGGAGTGACGGGATGATTGGCTCTTCCTATGCCTATCTTGACCTTGTCCTTCCAGAGCACTTTTGCAGTTTTGGCATCGAGCGCAACTACTGATTGTCGCAGCATAGTAACTATCAATTGGACATCGCTGATTTCTATCAGAGCCGGTGTACAGTAAGCGGACTTTTCACTCAATCCTTTGCTGGTCCAGACGGTCTTGCCGGTCATTTTGTCGAGGGCCACGACGCTGGCATCGGCACCGCCGGGCGTGCAGATGGCGTTGGAGCCGACAATCAGGACAGACTCGGCAATTCCCCACATGAGATTGCTGCCCTGGAACTTTTCCAGAGTGTCCACTGCCCATTTCTTTTCGCCGCTTTTGGCGTCGAAGCAGGCAAGTACGCCGGTACCGCTGAATACATACACGCGGTCGTCGTCAACTGTTGGTATGGTGCGAGTACCCTTGTGGGACCTGCTCCACTCCGGGCCGTACGATACTTTCCACTGAAATTTGCCGTTGAGGTCATAAGCAAAAAGGAACCCCTCACTGCCAAGCATTCCGGTTGTATAGATGAGACCGTCTGCTACCGCAACGGAAGAGAAGCCTATTCCGAGTCCCTCGACGGCCCATAGCTGTTTTGGGCCGGCTTCGGGCCACTTCTGCAGCAGTCCGGTCTCTGCGGATTTTCCATCACGGTTGGGGCCGCGAAACTGAGGCCAGTCATCGGCACAACAGACCGAGCCGGTCAATAGAATGGTCAAAAACAACGCGACAATATTACTAATACTATTCATAGCCGACATTCTCCATTTAACAGTTTCTAATGGGAATTTCCATTTACCCTTGACTTCATCAGGTTCCTGTATTCCTGCGTCACCGTATAATACCGTATTTGTGTGAAAAGGGCAACTGTCTATAGCATTAGTAACTGTCCCCAGGATTCTCCCACAATCTTTGGGACAGTTACTAACGCAGTGGGATATTGCCTTTTAGTTGAGTTGGTGGTAAGCTAAAGGCGTTCCGGTATTTATGGAACTGAAAGGGTGTTTTGTAAAATCCGCGTGATACGCGATTTCTCAAGATGAAAAAACTGAAATACGTTGACACTTAATTGGGACAAAGCTGTTGTCTAAGATTTTGTGAGCTGGTGACTTTGTGAGTTTGCTGCTTTTTTTAATTCAGGTGGTTGGGATATCGCTTTCGGGGGTGATGGCGCCGGGGCCAATAACGGCTGCGGCTATCGCAATGGGTGCGCGGAACCGCTTTGCCGGTGCGCTTATGGCTGTGGGACACGGCATTATCGAGTTTCCGCTTATGGTCCTGATTATATTGGGGATGGATAAGATACTTAAATCGGCCTCGACCAAAATTGTAATTGGCTTTGCCGGCGGAGCGTTTCTGTTGGTTATGGCAATTCAGATGCTGCGGAGTTTAAGAAGTGCGGAAGGCCGGGAAGTTAAAGTGACCAGGAGCGGACCAATAGTAGCCGGCATAGTACTGTCGGGAGGTAGTCCGCTTTTTCTGGTCTGGTGGGCCAGCGTGGGATTGAATCTCGCGATTACTGCTGCCGGCTTCGGGATATGGGCCTTTGTGTTATTCGCTGTTGTACACTGGCTGTGTGACCTTATTTGGTTTAGCGTCCTGTCGTGGGCAAGTTTCAAAGGCTCAGTGTTGCTTGGCCCCCGAAATCAACGTATCGTTCTGCTGATTTGCTCGGTGGCGCTGCTTGGCTTCGGCCTGTTCTTTATCTATAATGCAGCAAGCATTCTGGTAAAGCTGCTTTGAAGAAAGTGTTCGGCCGAACAATAGCGCTGGATACCTTCGACATCAACGGCAGGATAATCGACCATCTTGAAGTTACTAAAACCATCGGCAAGAGGTAGAGCACAGGCGATTGTGCCGGCACTGTGGCTTGAATGCCACTATGAAATCGGCCGGGCCCGGGAGATTGTAAGCCACCCCATAATTGCTAAGCCCTAAAAGGCACGGAGGGCTTAGGCTTCACTGTTTCGTTCAGTGGTGTTGTCGGAGGTTGACGGCGTTTGGAAGTCGCCAAGTATTTGTTTTAGATTGTGCTGGGCCAGGGCGTTTCGCTGGGCTTGGGTGATTTGCTGTAGACTCTCCGGCTGCTCAGTTGTTGGCTGAGCAAAGCCTGCTTTCGCCACAGCATCGGCAATATCGGATAACCTGATGTTTGCCGGGTCTTTGGCTGGAAGGAACCCTGCCTTAGGCTCGGAAGTCCTGGCTATAAGTTTGCTGTCAACAAGATGCTTGAGAATCTTGTCCCCGAACTCAGCGGGAATATTCAATTTGCTGAAGATAATCTCCGCCTCGACCGGAGCATCGTTTTTCTCGAAAGCAACAGCAATCTCCCTGACGATATTGATAGCAGTAAGGTCGTTGGCGATGAAATACTCTTCAGTTTTTCTGGCAGCGGCAATCTCGGCGGCGTCAAGACTCTTTAAGTGCTGAGTGGTAAATGTCAACTGCAGGCCGAACAGGACGATAAGCCACGTGATATAAATCCACAATACAGTTATCGGGATCAGCGCCATTACCCCGTAAACGGTACTGTACGGCTTCCATCCGGTCACGTAATAACCGAAAAGGTTTTTCGCCGCTATCCAAACCAGTGCTGCTACTGCCGCTCCTCCAATAGCTGCCTTTGCCTGAACCTTGGTATTTGGTAAAACAAAGTAAAGCAGGAAGAAAGCAATAGTCGCTACTATATAGGACAAAAGCACCGGAGCAATATTCAATAAAATTATTTCCTGTATGCGGCCAAAAGTTACATATTTTGTACTAATGTAGATACCAGCGCCGATTAGGAGCGGCCCGAGGGTTAAAATCGCCCAGTAATTGATCATTCGATGCAGGAAACCCCTGCCTCTGCCCACATGCCAGATGTTGTTGAATGCTCTTTCTATTGTTGAAAGCAGAGCCAGGGCGGCCCAAATAACAATTAGCGTGCTAAATAATGTAATCGAGCCCTTGCCTGCTCCCTTGAAGAATTTTCCGATAATTTCATCGAGGCGTTCTGTGAGCGCTACGGACTTTTCCGGGTCGTCTGTATCGTGAACGGGGCTCTTGAAATCTGAAAAGTTAGCCTGGTCATAAGCGAATTTTTTTATCTTTTCACCAACGTCTTTATAGGCAGGAAATGACTGGAATATCAAGAGCATTACAATAGCCAGCGGGACAATCCCGAAGATTGTATGATACGACAGGGCGGCGGCCTGCTGGCCTGCGCGGTTCTTTCTCAGCAGTCTTGCACAGTGCGACCATAGTTTAATTTGAAAGACCGCAAAACGGCCGGCTTTGCCAAGCTGTGTGGTTGGTGTGGACAAAAGCTTCGTTAACATCTCTGCCCCTTTCAACGTTAACTGGTTCACCAAGCGTCTTTTCTTGTGCCCTGAAACCTTCTTTCAGATTCCAATGCCAATGTCGGCAATCGGGATGGGGGTCCTTTACTTAAACAGTTTGTCCAGACCCTTCCGAAGCTGCTCTTCTAATCGTTTTTTTAATTGCTCTTCAAGCAGCCTGGCAACGTCAAGCTTGGGCTTGTCGATGGTCCCTATTAGCGGCAGCGATATCCTTTCTGTAGTCTCTTGGCCGACTCTTGCTGTTCTGCCGCTCATAGTAAAGGGGAGTGTTACTATCATATCCAAACTCTTATCCAGCCCGATAACGCCGCCGAAATTGACGGGATTGTCGCCGACATCCAGTTGCATATCCTCATATTGAAGCTGGCCGTTCTTCAAAACAAATCTCGTTGGATGGATAGTAAAATCCTGTCCGGGTGCATTTGAGCCCACTAACGAAAGCATCTGGCCGAGCAAATCGGAACCTTCCAAATGCAACTGACTTATTGAGAGCGTGCCAATTACTTCAATGTCTTTTTTGTTCACTTCGCTCAGCGGTATCGCAAGTCGCTCACAATCAAAAGTTGCTGCGCCGCTGACATTAAAGGCATTCGCAAAAATTGGATTTATATACATCAAAAGCTTTCTGCTCATCTCGTTGTTGATTTGAACATTTTTGACTATCTGTATTGGCTCCGGCGTTTTCAATAGTGCAGGCTTGCGCTTCAAATTCGCTTCGCCGGCAAACCTGAATTGACCGTTATTGACCGTCGTCGAAAACGGTGCAACCTTTAGCAGGCCATTTTGGATTTGAATACCAACATCGGTGGCCCCAAAATTCAATCCCATATACCGGGCTTTAGCAAATCCCAGTTTGGCTTTGGTATTAAGATTCTCCAGCAGCTTGTCTTTTTGCTCGGTCGGGTATTCGCTGGCAAAGCTAATAGTATCTTTTCTTTGTCCCTCCAATCTCAAACCCTGTGGCAAAAATGGCCCGGTAATAGTGCTGACAGCCGCCCAGTCATATTCACAATCTACTCGTCCCTCCAATTTGGTTTTGCCGCCTTTGCCGACCTGGCTGAATTCGCCCTTATGAATCTTTATTTGCGGACTTATCAATTGCAGCTTCTTTATATTGATAGCTTTCCTGGTCGGATTAACCTCGGCATCAAAAATAATCCGAATTTCCTCCTGCTCAAAAGGTTTCTGCCCCGGATAGTTGACCTTTAGATTTTTAATGTGTGTCGCATCACTTATGACTCGGTAGCCCTGCTTTGCGGTACTAATTGAGATATCGGATTGGGCGAGTCCGGCCAATTGCATTTCCTTCGGAAAGGACGCGAACATTACCGCAAAGGGCATAGCCTTTTGCAAATCGACTTTGGCGGAAATGGATAGCTCCATACCTTTTTCGGCTTTTTCACCTATTGGCACTATGGCATCTTTTATATCTACCTGGCCGAAACTTGCGCGGGTCTTTATGGAGTCGATGTTAGCAACGCGGGTTTTTCGGTCATAGCCGACGGCGAAGTCTATATGGGCCTGCGGCTCGGATACACTTACGCCGTCTTTTGAAGTTATGCGGAGGTTTTTGACCGTTGATGAACCTACAGCAGTGATTTGATTATCTTTGGCGGAGATGGTTCCTTTCTCGACGACCTGGCCGGCCAGTTGATATTTACCTACCTCTAAGAATTGCCCTAACTGGGTCTGCAAAGCCGACAGGTCGATATCGGCAGTGTACTGAAGTGATTCGCTGGTGCCGGAGCAATCGATTTTGCCGAATGATGCGGTGAAACCGACCTTATCAAAGATGACCTTGTCCTTCTCTGCTGTAATTTCGGCCTCGGCCTTGACCGGTTGCTGCAGAGCTATAGCTTTGCCGTCAACTGTTCCTTTCAGTCCTTCAAGACTTGCGTTGCCGGTAACTTTCCTTTTTCCAGCTTTTGTCGCTGTAGCGACGGTGCCGCTCAACTTGCCGGATGTTACTTTCATTCCCTCCTTCAGTCCTAATGTATGTGGCATCTGTGAGAGAAGTGCCGCCAGGTCACAATCGAAGGTGCCCTGCAAGTCGTATTTTGAATCGGCCTTTACAAAGTCAGCCAGAGATTTGAACGTGGTCGGCACAACGCCGGTTGCCCGGGCTTTTAACCAGTCAGCCTGAACTTGAAGGTCGTCAATCTTTATCAACTCTTTATCGCTGGAAAGTTCTATCTCGATATCCAGGAGGCTGGTTTTCAGCCTGTCGCCTTTTAGCCTGGGACTCATTATGTCCAGGTTCTTTGCTTTGATTGCTCCACTCAAATTTTCAAATCTACCATCTTTAATTTCACTTTTTATATTTGCTGAGACTTTGCCTTCAGCGTCAAGCTCAGCTCCAGCCCACGCAAGAAGTGGTTCTAAAGAACCGAGGTCCAAATCGTTGACCTCGACAGTCAAATCACCGCTGGTTCCTTTGAAGGTCCAGCCTTTTTTGTTGCTTGGTTTAATTTGACCTTCTGTGCTTATTTTCGAGGCGCTGCCCTCCTTGGCCACGACCAGAGTGATGTCAAAGTCGGTTCGCTCGCCCGGTGGTTGCAGATTCAGCTTTGAGTTTATCTGCGATAGCTCAACAGTACCGGCCTGCGGGTCTGTTACTTTCAGATTGCCGTCATTGATAACAAGGTCGATTTTTTTTATCGGCAGGGCAATTGGCGTTGATTTTTTGCCGGTAGTCGTCTTTGGCTCAATGTCCTCAGTTTCTTTTGGCTGCCGGGCTTTAAGATTTATCTCCACTCTCGGCTCATCAATTACGGTTTTGCCCAATGACACACTCCCAAACAGGATGGAGCCATAGTGGGGTTTTGTGGCGATTTGTTTTACCTCAATTGAGGTCTGACCCGAGCTGTCGTTAAAGCTAACATTCGTAACCTTGATACCTTTCCACCAGCCCATCGAAAGGCGGGCAAAATCTGCTTTGCCGTCGAGCAAAGCGTTGATTTTGGCCAGTATTATTTTTCGACCTTTCTCGGACGATACAAAGGCAGGCACAAGAAAAACCACAAGTACAATCAAAACTATGATGGATGCAGATACGAACTTGAGTACTGTTTTCTTTTTCTTTCTTTGTGGCTTGGATTTCAAGTTTCTTTTGGCTTGCATCGCTTGGTCCTCCAAAAGAAAGTTAGCTTCCAGAACAGAGATGGCTTTAACTAAAGAGCGCAAGGCCGGGGAAGGCAGGACACTTGTGACTTGTGCACTCTTTGTCAAAGTCAATCGAGCATTATCTCATCCGATTTATTTTTGACTACTGAGTCAACCTTGTCGACGCATTCTTTGGTAATATCATCGATTTGTTTCTTGCCTTTATCCAGCTCATCTTCGGTGATAGTTTTGTTTTTCTGCTGCTTTTCGAGCTGCTTGTTTGCTTCTCTTCGTATATTACGAATACTGACCTTTGCCTGTTCACCCATTTGTTTGGCCTGGCCGACGAGCTGCGTTCTTCTTTCTCCGCTAAGGGGTGGAATATTGAGCCGGATGAGTTTGCCGTCCACAATCGGTGCAATGCTCAAATCGCTGTTTTTGATTGCCTTTTCGATATCTTTGAGAGAACCGGGGTCGAATGGCTTAATCACGACCATATCCGCCTGCGGCGTTGCCAGTGTTGCCATCTGTTTCAGTGGCGTAGGCGTCCCATAGTACTCGACCTTGATATTCTCAACCAGCCCCGTAGAAGCTCGTCCTGTCCGGACCGCTTTTAATTCATCCCGCAGGAATTCAAC
The DNA here is from genome assembly GCA_013349615.1 of Planctomycetota bacterium. Lineage (GTDB taxonomy): Bacteria > Planctomycetota > Phycisphaerae > Sedimentisphaerales > Anaerobacaceae > CS2-K091. The sequence continues at coordinate 32,776 of DUZJ01000017.1, forward strand.
CGCCTTTTTCATTTTGGATTCGTTCTCGGAGACTGTTTCTCTTGTAGGCATCTACGACTCCATTTCGTTTCGTTACTTGCGTTTTTTCTCGCAAAACGCATCACGCGTCATGAGCTGCCAATTAGTGTGCCGACTTGCTCGCCGCGAATGGCCTTCGCTATGTTGCCTTTTTTGAAGATATTCAAAACGATAATCGGAATATTGTTGTCTCGGCAAAGACTTATTGCCGAATGGTCTATCACCTTAAGATTTTTTCTAAGCACATCATCGTAGGATAATTCTTCAAAAAGCTCGGCATCCGGATTTTTTTTGGGGTCATCGCTGTAGACGCCATCAACCTTTGTGGCCTTTATAACCAGGTCCGCTTTAAGCTCCAAAGCCCTTAAAGCCGCACAGGTATCGGTAGTAAAGAAAGGATTTCCCGTTCCGCCCGCCAATATCGCCACCCTTCCGAGCTCAAGGTGCCGAAGTGCCCTTCTGCGAATAAACGGTTCGCAAATCGCCGCGACCTCTATTGCGCTCAGGACCCTCGTTGGCTGCCCCAGTTTCTCAAGCGTCTCCTGGAGCGCACAGGCATTGATAATAGTTACTAACATCCCCATATAATCAGCCGTGTTTCTGGGTATATGAGTAACTTTTGACAAGCTCTCTCCTCTAAGGAAATTGCCCGCGCCGACAACGACCGCCACCTGCGGACCGAGCTTGCATATCTCTAATATCCTTTCGGCCAGCGACTCAAGGGCAGGGCCGTCAATCCCGAATTCCCCGGGTTTGCAGAAACTTTCCCCTGATAGTTTCAGCAGCACACGATTATATTTGCTTTTTGCCATCCTTGTTTTTAGAAAGCCTATACCATATTACGTGACAGACATTATGGCTTTCTATCCGCTAAATGCCACCTACTACCCGACTTCAAATCGGGCAAATCTTTTTATTTTCGCTTCGCCGCCCGCTTGTTTTGCCGCCTCAGTGAGGACCTGCGCAACAGATTTACTATCGTCCTTGACGAACGGCTGCTCCAGAAGACAATTCTCAGCAAAAAACTTTTTCATCTTGCCTTCTACTATTTTGTCAATAATATTTGCCGGCTTATTTTTAACCTGCTCAGCGAAAATAGTTTTTTCCTGTTCGATTGTTTCAGGGTCAATTCCATCTTTATCCAGAGACATCGGCTTGGTCGCAGTAATGTGCATCGCTATATCGGACGCTGTCTGCCTTAGCGCATCCGCAGCCGCTGTTGCTTCATCGCTGGTTTCAATTTCAACCATTGTGCCGACTTTTCCGTTGAAATGAATGTATGTACTTATAAGTCCCGGGCCGTCGAGCTCATATCTCGCGTATTCTTCCTTAACAAGTTGTATTTTCTCGCCCGTTCTACTGACTAAGCCGGTCAGCATATCGTTCAGTTTCTTACCATCAACACTAGTCTCAAGAAGACGGTCTCCCCCTTCGTCCGCCTTGCACTGCTGCACACCCCTCTTAACGGCTTCTACCATTTGGACAAAGTCGTCGCTCTTGGCTACAAAATCAGTCTCGCAGCGAAGGACAGCTATGCCGGCCATCCGTCCATTTGCATTTTCCCAGGCGACAACAGTGCCCTCGGTTGTTTCCCGTTCAGCACGTTTTGCTAAAGTTGCAAGACCCTTTTTTCTTAGTACCCCCATAGCTTGCTCAATATCTCCGTTTGCTTCTTGCAGGGCCCTTTTGCAGTCCATCATCCCTTGTCCGCTCATCTTTCGCAGTTTCATTACTATCGAAGCTGGAATGTCCGTCATCTTAAAAACTCCTGATTTCGCGGCTCGTGACTTGTGTTTCGTATTTTCTTGTCCGGAGCCGCTAAAATTTGGCTGTATTTACTTTTAACTTTCAATTTCTTTGTGCCCTCGTGTCTTCGTGGCTATACTTAATATGCACAACGGGCTATGGGGTTGACTGCTTTGTTTCCTGCTGCTTAGTTTCGCCTTCTTGCGCCGATTCTGCGGCTTTTGTTGCCGTGTCCTCGGCAGCGACAGCGGTCTCGGATTTAGCTTCATCCGCACGAGCCAGCGATGGTCTTTTTGAACGGACTCGCCTCGGCCGAGGTTTCGGTTCCTGACGAGTTGAAATCATCGTTTTGCCAATCGCCACGGCATCACCCAGTTCGTTTAGTATCAAGTCAATCGCCCGGATGGAATCATCATTCGCCGGAATCGCCACATCCACTGTGTCAGGGTCTGAATCCGTATCGAGAAGTCCAACCGTTGCAATCCCCAGCTTTCGGGCCTCACACAGAGCAAGATATTCCTTCTTCGCGTCAACCACTACAACAGCGCCCGGCAGCCGAGACATTTTGCGAATGCCGTCCAGATTACTTTTTATCTTTCGCATCTCGCGTTTCATTCTCGAGGCCTGCTTCTTGCTCTCACTCTCAAGTGTTCCATCCTCTTGCATAGCTTCCAGCTGCTCCAGTCTTTGCAGTCGGGAGCGTATGGTTCTAAAGTTGGTAAGCATCCCGCCGAGCCACCGCTCTGAGACATAATACATCCCGCACTTGTCCGCAACCGCCTCAACGGCTTTTTGAGCCTGCCGCTTCGTGCCTACGAAAACAACATCTTTGCCCGAAGAAACAACCTCGGCAAGAAGCTTTCTGGCTATCAGCAGGCCTTTTAAGGTCTTTTTTACATCAATAATATGAATATTGCCGCGCTTTGCGAAAATAAACTGGGCCATTTTGGGATTCCATCTGCTCACGCTGTGCCCAAAATGCACCCCTGCGTTAATCAGCTCACGAGCCAGCTCTTTAGTCACAAAAGCCTCCAAACACTTTAGAAATATTCTCTTGTCCGCCACATACGGACAGCCGAACCAAGAAACCTAATGCAAACCGTATGATATGTCAAGGATTTCTGTCAAGAATTTTTGCCAAATCTAACGTTGTACGATATTCGGTCAATGTTACGTTTGCAGCTTATTTGCAGCCGGGTGTGCTTCGTGCCGAGCAATATTTGCATTGGCATTGTGTATTGCTTGATGCCGGACGCGGCAGACAGCTTATCGGCCTGTTCCAGGATTTTTCCACAATTTCTTTGACAATGGGCCGCAAGGAATATATAATAGTATTGTTTTCAGCGGTTTCTGGGAGCAGCAGTGATGAAAAAAGGTAACTTTATTAACTCGATTCCGCGATATTTTACGAGCAGGTATCGTTGCGCACAGGGTGCGCCGGCGAACTTAACAGTTTTTTGAAAGGAAAAAAATGAAAACGAGACAGAAAAGAAGAACAGTTGTAGTGGGTGTGTTGGTTTTAGCTGGGACGTTTATGTTCTCGCTGTTCGCCGCAGGCGGGAATTTGGAGCCGATTGGTCCGCCGGGGCCGACGATGAAGACGCTGACTGAGGTCGAGCCGAGAATACCAGTGCAGTCGCTGTCCGGGGACGCCAATTCGCTGTACGTCATCAGTCAACCGGGCTCGTATTATCTTACAGGTAACATCACGGGCGAGCCGAATAAGGGCGGCATCATGATAGCCGCTAACAATGTTACTGTGGACTTGATGGGCTTCGGTCTTATCGGTGTGCCCTGTTCCGGGCGGGGCATCGTGAAGGAGATTGATCAGGCGAGTCCTCACTTGCATTCTTACCCTATCAGGATCCGCAACGGCACCATCTGCAACTGGGGCGGTGACGGTATATACTTTGAGGAAATTAAAGTTACATACAATGGCGGCAGCGGCGGGGGTACCTCTGGTGAGCTTCCTCCGAAGATCCTGATGCCGTGCCATTTTTATTTGGAAGGGGTGTCGGTACATAACAATGGCAGCGACGGTATACGCGTGCACAACGCTCTCGCGCAAATGGAGGATGTGTCCTTCTGCAACAACGGCGGCAGCGGCGTGAACGCCTACAATGCGTACCTGACCATCGAGGGGATTGACGCGCATAAGAATGACGGCCACGGTCTGTGCGTCGATGGCAATAGCTGCTGCCACATGGAAGATGTGTCTTTCACCTACAACGGCGGTGACGGAATGCACATTCTCGGCATGATGACCAACGTGGACGCGTATAGTGGTTATGCCAGTCACAACGGCGGCAACGGGATGTATGTCAACGCACAGGGCGAAGCCTGTGTTCGTATGAAGGATATGTCCTTCGCCGACAACAACGACCATGGTGTCTTTATGCTTTATGGCATGTTGGATGCATTCGGTGTTCTTGCCCCACACAACGGCGGCGGCGGCATCATCATCCAGGGTAGCGGCAATCTTAACCGATGTACCGTGGTCGGCAATGGCGGCAGTGGAATCGAGGCAGGCGCCGGCAGTACGGTCCGCAACTGCACAGCTCGTGGCAATACCGGCGACGGCATAGTTATCTCGAGCAAATGCCGGGTGGTGGGCAACACCTGCGAAAGTAACGGTGTTGGCGCAATCGGCACAACTAATCCGGCTGGCATTCGTGCCACCGGCAGCGCAAATCGCGTCGAGGCCAATCACGTTATCGGCAACAATATTGGAATCGATGTTGACGCAGCGGGCAACCTGATTATTAAGAACAGCGCTCAGGGTAATAGCACCAACTATGACATCGCCTTGGGCAATACTGCGGGCCCCACCCTCGGTACCGGTGACATTGTCAGCGATAATCCGCACGCTAATTACGAATTTTAATGGTCGAGAAGGAGAACACGATGAATCGTAAACATATATCAGGAGCCGTTGGTCTGATGGCCATATTGACATTCTGTGCAACTTTTCTCTATGCCGAGAATATCGACCCTTATGATGATGATTCACAATATGCCTACGGTGAAAATGTCGGCTGGCTGAATTTCGAGCCGGATATGCTCACGGCTAATGTAGGAGCAACGGTAAGTGATGAAAAGTTGGCTGGCTATATCTGGGCGGAAAATATCGGCTGGATAAATCTTGGCCCAAATTTCGGCGGCGTTACGAACGATGGAACGGGGCTTCTATCAGGTTATGGCTGGGGTGAAAACGTCGGCTGGATTAGCTTCAATCCAAAGGTCCCCGGTGACCCGGAACACTATGGGGTTACTATCGACCACGAGGGCAACTTCGATGGCTGGGCCTGGGGCGAAAATATCGGCTGGATACATTTGGCGTCCAGCGCACCTCTGGCCTACAAGGTTCAAACGTCCTGGATTACAAGCTGTGTGGTTGATTTTGATGATTTGGGAAGGTTTTGCGACCTTTGGCTGCAAACCGGCCCCGGATTAAAAGCTGACTTTGACGGCAGCGATGAGGTTGACTTCAAAGATTACGGCACGGTCGCCGAACTGTGGCTCAGACTATGCCCGGCCGGCTGGCCCTTGAAAGACTGATTGTTATAAGGCACAGCGAAAAAAGGCTGCTCGTATCTCGTGGTTCGATTCGCGATTTACGAACTAATACCAGACGGTAATTATAATGTTAGGCTCGGTCTTTTTGGCCTGGATCATACCTGTAACTGTATTGGTTCGTCTTATCGTAAGACCCGGGTTGTCTTTTAGCCATTTTGTGATTTGCTCATCAAGAAAGTCCAGAGCGCCGGGGTGCAGTTTTGTGAAGAAGGTCTTTACGCCCGTGATTCGGTTAGTGGAAACAACTTTTTCCACCACCTTTTTTAATGCCGGCTTTGGCACCTCAATCTTAGGCGTCTCAATCTTCGGCGCCTGCGCCGTGCCGCCACCGCCTAAGCTCAAAGGCGAATGTGATACACTCGAATCGCTCGTCTCGTCATCATCGAAGGGAATCGGCTGATCAAGGTCCTCGTCAAAGGGGATTGGCTGTTCGAGATTTGCGTTGCTGGAAAAGTTACTATTATCGAAATTATCCATGATACCTTCCTTCTTCTAAAATGATACTTTAATGATAATACTTAGATATGACAGGGACGCCATTTTGTCCCGCACCAATCGAGCTTAGGCCTGCACCTAATTGGTGCGGGGTCACAAAATTGGAACTCACACAGCTAACTGCCGGACGAAAATAACGGCTGCATTTAGCCGGACAGCTCATTTGTTTTATTTTGTCCTTTTTTAGGCCTTTTTGGCTTCCACTTCGGCTGTTTCTGCTTATTCCTTTGCCTCCTCTCTGTTTCAACTGCCTCTCTTTTGGCTCTTGCCTTTTTAGCAGCTTCTTCTTTGCGTTTTTTAGCCCTTGCTTTTGGCTTCTCAGCTTCAACCCTGTCTTTTTTTGCCTTACCTTTTTTTTGGTTTTTCTCAGCCCTGGTCTTTGTTTTTCCAGCTTCTTTGGCCTCTTCCGCGGCCTTGGCCTTGGCGTCAGCTTTAGCTTTGGCTTTTTCGGCAACCTTGGCCTTTGCTTCGGCTTCTTCCTTGGCTTTTTCCGCTTCAGCCATTAGCCTTTGTGCATCAGCTCTGGCTTTTTCGGCTTCGGCCTTTAGCTTCTCAGCCCCCTCTTTGGGCTTTTCAGCAGTTTCCTGTTTAGCCCTTGCCTCAGCTTTGGCAGTTGCCTTTTCTGCATCAGCTTTTGCTTTTTGGGCTTCGGCCGCTAACTTTTCCGCTTCGGCTTTGGTTGTTGCTGCATCGGCCCTTGCCTTTTCTGCCTCAGTTTTTGCTTTTTCGGCTTCGGCCGCTAACTTTTCCGCTTCGGCTTTGGTTGTTGCTGCATCGACCGTTGCCTTTTCTGCCTCAGCTTTTGCTATTTCGGCTTCGGCCGTTGCCTTTTGCGCATCGGCTTTGGCTTTTTCGACTTCAGCCGTTGCCTTTTGTGCATCGGCTTTTGCTATTTCGGCTTCGGCCTTTAGCTTTTCAGTCTCGGCTGTTAATTTTGCTATTTGGGCCTGTGCCTGCTTCTCAACGGCAGAAGATTTTTCTGTGGCTATTTTGGCTTCAGCCACTGCTTTTTCGGTTTCGGCTTTTGCCTGCTTCTCGGTGGCAGCAGCTTTTTCTGTGGCTATTTTGGCAACAGCCTTTGCTTTTTCGGCTTCAATTTTTGCCTGCTGTTCGGCGGCGGTGGCTTTTTCGGTTTCTGTTGTTGCCTTTTGGGCATCGGCTTCTGCCTTCCTGGCTTGCTCCTCTGCTTCCCTGGTAGCGGCCCGGGCCTCTGCTTTTTCTGCCTCGGCCTCAAGGCGTGTTTGCTCAGCCTCCTGCATTATTTCCTGCACACCCGTTTTACTGGTTCCCTGCTTTCTTTCGACCTCTTCCATCATTTCTTTGTTTGGGATACCACCGGTGGAGAAGCTTGGTGTTAATATGAATATTGTCTCAACAGCCCTCTCTTCAAAATCTCTGCCGGAGAACAGGATGCCGAGAATGGGTATGTCTTTTAAGAATGGGATGCCGCGGACGACGTCGCGCCTCTCGGTTTTTCTAAGACCACCTATTATCAGGCTCTCGCCAGGCCTGATGCGATTTTCTGCGTTTTGGATTTCTTTTTTGGTAACGATGTTTATCTGCTTTATGCCCTCGGGCGTGAGCTTTGACCCGAGCATGATTTTTGTTTCCAGGCCTATGTAACCATCTGCAAAGACGTGCGGAGTGATTTGAAGCGAGTCGATTACATCTGCCCATTCGGTTTTGGTGGTAAAAAACTCGGACTGCGCGCTGTGAAGGTATGTCTTATCGACCGGCACTCTCTGACTTGACGATATCTTTGCCATTTTGCCGTTGACGACTTCAAGTGAGGGATGCATCAGGATTTTCAGATAACCGTGCGACTCCAGCAGGTCCACCAGAGACAGGAACTTATGGTCCTTGCTCAAATATCCGACTTTAAGACCCATTCTGGCGCGAGCAAGCTCTCTGAGCGAAGCGCCGGGGAAAGCGGCGATCGTAGCACCGTCCTCTACCAGTTCCATAATAGCTTCCCCAAAAGGTCTGCCTGCAGGTCCGGCCCAGATACTCTCGCCGAGTAAGTTTTCAATTTCCAGAGTGGTTTCCCAGTCCAATGTCTTGTCCGCATAGATCTCGGAAATAAGGCAATCTATTTTGACCTGAATCGGTGGGATATCGACATGTTCTAACAACTCAAGTACGGCATCGACATCGTTCCGGGTTGGGCATCTTACTATCAACTGATTGGTAGCAGCGACGCTGCTGACGGTGTAGTCCTTGACGGCAGTTGATTTACCCTTTGCGTTAAAAACCAGCGTCGCAAACTGCTTATGGACAACAGCTTCCAGCTCGGGGGAGGTGAGGTGCCGGCAAAAGTAGAATAGTTTGAACTCCGATACTCCACCGACTATTTGTTCGCGGATTATGGGTGGCCCTGTGTAGACACTGGGCATAGGAATATTGGCCTCTGGGGTAGTTTGGATTTTGCCCAAATCATCGAGAATGCTATTGGATTCCCTGCCGGCGGTTTTATAGGGTACAAAGTCCCCGCATCCTCCAATCCAAAGCGTAACCACTACAGCCAAAGCCACGATTAAAATTTGGCTGCGGCTAAATTTTTGGCCGCTTCTGCGCATAATTAAAGCCTCGACGCTGCTAACCCGCGTCTGATAGGCAGTACACTGCTATTCTAAGTTCTTCTACCGTACATAAATAAGGACGATAGACTAAGTTATTATATTGCACATTTCTTTATCGTCAAGCATATTCCAATAAAATTAGCCAAAAAAAACGCTTTATTTTTACCTAAATTAACATTAGACCAACCCGCGTTTTTGTGCTATTTTTATCGGATTATGGCGAAAAAAAAGCAAAATAGTGCAATTATTGGCTTTGTGGCACTGGGCTGTCCTAAAAATATTGTCGATAGTGAAAAAATGTTGGCCGAAATCGCCCAGGCCGGTTTTCTGATAACCGCAGACCCTGATAATGCTGATGTCGTTGTCATCAATACCTGTGGCTTTATCGCCCCCGCCAGAGCCGAAGCGCTCGAAGCGATAAAGCACGCTGTCGACTGCAAACTCAACGGTACCGTAAAAAAAGTGATTGTTGCCGGCTGTCTTTCAGAAAGATTAGGCCGGCAGCTTTTCAACCAGACTGATGGAATCGATGCCATTGTCGGCCTTGGCCAGAGGGACAACATTGCCCGCATTATCAAAAAGACTATCCACTCTACTCAGCCGACCGCTTACCTGGCTCAATCGCCGCACACAGTCAGTGATGACAGAGCCAGGCTGCTCATTACCCCCCGTCATTGGGCGTACATGAGAATCAGCGAGGGCTGCAATCATAAATGCTCTTTCTGCACCATACCTGCAATCAGAGGTTCGTTTAGAAGTAAGCCTGAAGAGCTCGTTCTGGCTGAGGCCGCCGAATTGGTTTCAGCGGGAGCAGTCGAATTAAGCATAATCGCGCAGGACACGACATACTACGGCCGTGATTTGAAAATGGAAAACGGGCTCAGCGAGCTTGTAAGAAAACTCGAACAGATTGCCGAGCTGGTGTGGGTTCGATTGATGTATCTATACCCGGCAGGAATTGATGAGAAGTTAATCGAAACTATTGCAAAAAGCGAAAAAGTCGTTCACTATCTTGATATTCCAATCCAGCACGTAAACAATGAAATCTTAACGGCTTGCCGCCGGCCTGATACGAAAGACAGGCTCCGGCGACTGATTGAAAACTTGCGCCGGAGTATCCCCGATGTTGTGCTGCGAACAACCGTGATTGTCGGCTTACCCGGCGAAAACGACCAACAGTTCGATGAGCTTCTGGACTTTATCAAGTGGGCCGAATTCGATGCACTCGGCTGCTTCAAATTCTATCCCGAATCCGGAACCCTCGCCGCCGAAATGCCTGCTCAAGTAGCTGACAAGCTAAAGCGGCAGCGTCTCGACGAGATGATGCTCACCCAGCAGGAAATCGCCTTTGCCAAAAACAAAAACAGAATCGGCAGCAAACTTACCTGCCTGGTTGACTCTGTTGACCCCTTTAGAAGTAAGCCTCGTAAGACAAACGAAAACTTACGGGCCCCGTTAGAAATTCCAAAGAGGCTAAGAATATCCGAAAGAAAGCGAAGATTTCTAACGGGGCAGGCTAATACGCCGACTTCTAACGGGGTTGATAGTGAAGGCACTGGCCACGGACGCTTTTATGGCCAGGCGCCCGATATCGACAGCATCTGCATTATAAAAAATTGCTCAGCAGGCCGAGGACAATTCATCGAAACAAGGATTGTTGGCACAAAAGACTACGACTTGCTCGTTCAGCAAATTTAGTATTAAATTATGTCTAAACCAGAAGTAAGCACCGTTAGAATTTTTCCTTTTTGGGCCATATTATTACTTGTTATAGAATTTCTAACGGGGTAAACTTGCTGCTATGCTGAGGTTTATTCCGAATATCTTGACTTTTGGCAGGCTTGTTTTAACTGTTGTTTTCCTGATTATGATTCTTTACTCACCGCCTCGCTATGCTCACGGCGAACTGCCCTTTCCGGACTTTCTTGACATTGCTTTTATCCTCTTTGTCATTGCCGGCCTTACTGACGTAATTGACGGTGCTGTTGCTCGCAAGTTAAATGTGACCAGCAAGTTCGGCCGAATGGTGGACCCCCTGGCCGACAAAGTCCTCGTCTGCGGCGCCTTTATATGTTTTGCGATAATTGGTGAGCCGAAGCTTTTCAATTTCGGCACGGGGGCATTGGCGGCTATTCACTGGTCCGTGGCGGGGATACTCACCGCAAGGGAAGTGTACGTTACCGTGCTGCGTCATATTGCAGAAGCTCGGGGAGTCAACTTTGCCGCCACCATCTCCGGCAAGGTCAAGATGTTCGTACAGTCCTTTGCCATCGGCACCGTGATGATAAAAATGGCTCATGTACAGACCGCTGCGTGGGGATATTGGTTCACCGCCGTAACGTTTGCGATTATGTTGGCGGTTACAGTTATCTCCGGGCTGAGGGCAACTCAGCGAAGTGGCTGGAAAAAAATAAAATGAGGGTGAAAGGGATATGAAACATCAATTCTGCTTACTGACAAAGTTAGTAATTTTCTGTGCTGTTTTTTCGTTGTTCACAAATCCGGCGTCATCGGCATACGTCTGGGCGAAAACAAGTCAAGCGGAGAAGGTAGAAGAATATATGCCGCCGGTTCCGGAGGGGAAAAAGTGGAAGTTGGCGTGGAGCGATGAATTCAATGGCACAAAGATTGACAAGTCGAAGTGGGAAATCCTCGGCGACTGGAAGCGGCGCGATGGTTTCTGGGTGAAAGACGACGCCTATCTGGACGGCAAAGGAAATTTGCTCATTCGCACAAAGAAAGATGGCAGCCGATATACCTGTGGGGCCGTGCGGACTAAAAACAAATTCGAGCATAAGTTTGGTTATTGGGCAGTTCGATGCAAATTTGGCGAACAGCAGGGGCACTGGCCCGCGTTTTGGCTTCATACAGATAGCATGCGCAAAGTAGGAAACGAGGGCAGGGACGGCACAGAAATAGATATTATGGAAAAACCCTGGCGTGAGGACAAGATAACCCAGAACTTACACTGGGACGGCTACGGAAAAGAACACAAGCACGCCGGCAAAAGTTCCACGATACCCGGCTTAAGCGAAGGCTTCCATACCTTCGGCCTGCACTGGATGACGGAAGAATATGTTTTCTATGTTGACGGCAAAGTAACATGGCGCACAAGTGCAGGCGGTGTTTCGCAGGTGCCGCAGTTTATCAAACTTACCGAGGAAATTGGAAAGTGGGGCGGCGATATAACAAAGGCAAAGCTTCCCGATTACTTTTTAGCCGATTACGTCCGGGTATATGATGTTGTGGATAAAGATGAGGCGGATAGACGGAATGACATCATTCGCAAGGCTGCAAGCGTCAGGCCTTCGCCGCGTCAGCTTGCCTGGCAGGAGTTGGAATTCATCGCTTTCGTCCACTTCACGGTTAACACATTCACAGATAAAGAATGGGGCGACGGCAGGGAAGACCCTGCCATATTCAACCCTAATCAGCTTGATACCCGTCAGTGGGTGGAAGTCTGCAAGGACGCCGGTATGAAGATGATAATCCTCACAGCAAAGCACCACGACGGCTTTTGCCTTTGGCCGAGCAAATACACCGAGCATTCGGTAAAGAACAGTCCCTGGAGGAATGGCAGGGGCGATGTTGTGCGAGAGCTCACCGATGCCTGCCGGGAGGCGGGGCTAAAGTTGGGTCTATATCTTTCTCCGTGGGACCGTCACGAGCCGGCCTACGGCGATACAGCTAAATACAACAAGTTCTACAAGAACCAGTTACGGGAACTGCTGACGAATTATGGTGAGGTTGCCGAGGTGTGGTTTGACGGGGCCAAAGGGTCGAATGCCAAGGATATGGAGTATGACTGGCTCGGCTATTATGCGATTGTGCGTGAGCTTCAGCCAAACGCGGTTATTTTTAATGGTCTTGATGTTCGCTGGGTAGGCAACGAATCCGGCTATGCCCGACAGAGCGAATGGAGCGTTATGAAGAGAAACGAGAAGCCCTTCGGTTTCATAAACAACCACCAAAGAGATTTGGGTAGTGTCGGCGCGCTGGGCGATGGAGAAAACCTGATATGGTATCCGGCTGAAACGGATGTATCTATCCGGCCGGGATGGTTTTACCATGCCAGCCAGGACAAAAAAGTCAAATCGGTCGAACACCTTGTGGATATCTACTATAAGTCTGTCGGTCGCAACTCCGTGTTGTTGCTCAATCTTCCGCCTGACCGGCGGGGTCTTATACACGAGAATGATGTCCGACGCTTACGCGAGCTGCGGAAGGTCCTCGACGCTACATTCAGACACAACCTTGCTTTGCGCGTTGCCGCAAAAGCCTCTCATATCCACGGTAATAAACCTGTGCACGGACCGGATAAAGCAGTCGACGGCAATAAGGATACCTACTGGACCACGGATGATGGGACAACCGCAGCCAACCTCGAATTTGACCTCGGCAAAAAGTGTACGTTCAACGTGGCCGAACTCGCCGAATATATCAAAATAGGCCAAAGGGTCGAGGAATTCGTCCTCGAAGCCTGGGACGGAAGCTGGAAGGAGTTTGCCAGAGGTACCACAATCGGCTACAAACGACTGCTGCGGTTCGACGATGTTACCGCTCAAAAGGTGCGCCTCAAGATACTTGCCTCCCGCGTCTGTCCGACCATCTCCAACTTCGCTTTGTATTTTGCGCCGCCGATACAAACGATTATCGATAATTGAATTAGACTTAAGATCTGAGTCTAAGTTCGATAACAGTTTTAGTGTGTTCTGATTCACCATGATGGTTTTCATTTTGAATTTTGTAGTTTGTTTATTATCTGTTCAGCGACTTTTTTTCCTGATTTTAACATTCCGCCGAAGATTGGCCCCATTCTCGGCAGGTTATACACATCGCATACCGACATACCGGCAACGTATAGGCCCGGGTAAACCTCGCCCGTTTTTTCTACCACGCCGGCTTCGGAGGCCTCAACGTTCATGAAGTGCTCTTGCAGCTCCCTGGGAAAGAGGTCCGGCTTTCTTGTTTTCAACATACCGACCAGCTCAGCCGGGTGGCCGGTCCCGTCAATCACGCATCTCGAACAGATACAAAATGGGTCTACGTGCAGCCCGAGCGCTCGTATACTGGCACTGTTGACTACAACGCCTTGAACAGTTTCTTGCTTTAGTACAATATCTTCAGCCTCTATCAGGTTAAATATAGCTGCTCCCGCCTTCCTGGCCTTATAGGCCAGGCCCGTGGCAAATTCTATTGCATCCGCTATATACAAATCTCCGTCTTTTTTCGTCGTTACGCCTATTTCATCCAAGATGTCTTTGTCTTCGAAGGTAACGATATTGTAGCCTGCTGCGCCTCCCCAGATACCTCCGCCTATCGAAAGCTTCTTGTCGACTATGGCGGTTTTTATCCGCGATTTGGCCAGGTAATAGCCGGCAGCCAAACCCGCAGGACCGGCACCAACTATGACCACATCGTTTTCAAGATGCTCGGTGAGTCTCCTGGTGTACTCCCGGATAATCACTCTGGAAATGTCGGTCTCTATCATTTTTGTATCCCTTTCGTTAATTGAAACCGTTGACCATAAAACAAAAAGCACTACCGTAAAAGGAGTGCTTCAAATCTATTTTGCCTTCCTTCGCGGGCATTGTCCCGAGCAGGTTCGTAGGGTCAGTTCTCAGCTTGGGCCGAGCCGAACACTCGGTCTTTCGCTCCCCTGGCTTATTAAAATTTTCTGAGAAGCATTGTAGTAGAGCCCAAAGGCGGGCACAAGAATTTTTTGCTAACGCAATCAAATCTTTTACCAAAGATTGGGTTTGTTTGGGTTTGAATTGGGTTTGTTTTGGCATTTTATTGGCTTTAATTGGGTTTGATTGGGTTTGTATTGGCTTTGAATTGGGTTTGTTTTTCCCACGTTCACCAGGTGTCCATTTTTCGTAATCCCTTGTTGAGACTCGGCTTACGCTCATTTGGTCTTTTTGGAAATTGGGTTTGTTTTGCATAAAATGAGCGATTTGTAGTGCGCTCACTACAGTTGTAGAGGGAAAATTAGTGAAAAGTGAGCTAAAGTGCCTAAAGTGAGCTAAAGTTGGATTTTCTCCACGGGACGCCCAATGGCGGATACTGGATTCTCGATGCTCAAGAGTGGTAAAATGGGTAATTCTCATAAGGTGTTACAGCTTCGCTACAAGACTATTCATCATTCACTAATCACCATTTCCTTCATTTTGGCCTTCTGCAAAAAAAAGAAGCGCCTCTATAATTGGGCGAATGTGCGCGTTTGATACGAAAATCGGCTTGTTTTTGACAGGATTTACAGGATTAAGTTATTGGTAACAAAGGAGTTATAATTTTTTATTTTTTTTGGATTTTGTCGTTAGGTATGTGTGCTTTTGGTCGCGCATTTTGCCTATTTTAACGCCCCATTAGAAGACAGAAGGCATGTTTCCCACAGGGTAAACTAACAGGGCAAGCAGATACCTATGGCACAAGTTTAACGGATAAGAACCATAATAATTCTGTTTTTCTTTGCAAAAATGACCAAAAAAGCAACACCTGAGGGTGCAGGCGGACACCTTTAATTCACCCAACATAAGTAAATTATGCATAGGCGGTAATTTTAGTTTTTTCACCTATCCAATCGAGTAAGCTCTTAAAAACTGGGCACTCAATTTGGTTATTAGCATTGTAGATTATTGTTTTTATGTCAGTAACATTTCGGAGAACAGCACTTGCGTCTCTTGTATCTCGATACGCATATCCTTTTATGGATTTTGTTCTAAACAGTTCCTCGACTATACGTTTTGGCGGATGGTTTTGATCCTGTTCTTCAACCGGATTGCGCCAATTACCAAGACGATCATGTGTTCCAAGGTAGCTTCTTAATTCATCTTTTCCTGCCAACAATAGCATTTCAAGATCATGTTTCAGTGCACTTGGTAAAAACCGTTCGAGTAATTGTCGAGCCTGTGATCCTCTAACACTGAATGTATTCTGCAGCGCATTAGAGACTTCATGTTTTTGAACCGATATTAACTGTGCGAGATCCCTATGTTCATACTGTGTTCCAACATATTCTCGATTTGGATAAAGATCTGGCAGCCCTATTACAATATTCTCATTATTATCATAAAGTTGGCGTGCTGCGCGATGCCCTATCTTGCGAAAAAACTGAGATTTGCTTCCCAAAGGTATAATTTTAATTCCATGTCCTATGTTTCTAAGTTGTGTACGCCAATTAGTCCAAAGAGCCAACAAACCAAGCTTGTCTGATTCCCCTTCAACATATATCCATACTTTCATTAAAGAGCCTCCAACTCGCCTGAGCGGTGGAGATCTCCTAAAGAATCTCCCTCAACATTATTCAACATTATTTTTAGGCTTTCTTGGTCACCAGGACGTTGCCAAGTTATTTCATTTTCATCACGTGCCATTACTGCAATGTTATCGATATCAAAGCAGTTCAGAAGATCAGGGCTGTGTGTTGTTACTAATACTTGAGTTTTTTCCGAAGCTGTCTTGATCATATCGGCAACAATAGGAAGCAATCTTGGATGAAGACCAACTTCTGGTTCGTCAATCGCAATTAAAGCAGGTGGAATTGGATTTAAAAGAGCTGTTCCAAGGCACAGAAATCTAAGCATGCCATCTGACAAGTCCCACAATTGCATCTTTCTCATCATTCCTTTTTCTCTTATACTCACAAGGACTTTTGGCGGTGTTCCAAATGTTGATTCTGCGAAAAAATCATCAAAAGAGGGATAAGCAGACCGCAAGAAGTCACGGAGATTATTCGCAACAATCCGATAGTCCGCTCTCGTTAGTACTTCATGAAGAACAGTTCCCAAGTTTTCACCTTTTGGAGAAAGAACCGTGTGCGGCTGTATTTCAGATGGTTGTGTTCTTAATTTTGAATAACGTCCAACCTCAAAACCAGGATAGAAATAATACTTACTTAAGAGGAATCTTATCCATGATTGAACAGGATACTGGTTGTAAAACGTCATTTGTGCAAGTCTTAACGAGCGTTCCTGCTCTGATACCTCTTCCGGCGGTTTAAGATTATTTTCAGCAAATGACTCCTCATCAAAACCCTTCAATAATCCTTGAGAATCGTCGCCAACAGCTTCATCGAAAGGTACCAACATATGTTGTGAAGAATCAAAAATATGCGATTTGTAACGTGTTGCTTCTAAGAGTTTTAAGGGCTCTGTATGTTTTCCATATGGTTTTTCTGTACGAAGACATTCATAAATGGGTACGGCTTGCTGGTATTGATCTTTTTCGATAACAACCTCATAAACGTAGTACTCTTCTCCTTTAAGAGCCAGGTGACCCCAGAATGGATGTTTCGTCGGTTTTCGGAATGTTAGTTTCCAACCTAGCTTATCTGTTTTTTGGGATGCATTTAGAACTGAATCTAAACCCATTTCCCATTTAAAAGCATCATTTAAGGGAGACTGAACACAACGTGAAATGAATTGGAGGAAATCCATAAGTGTGCTTTTTCCTGTTGCATTGGCTCCTATAACCACTGTAAGTTCATCGAGGTCAGCACTAAACCCATCCAAAATACGATAACCTTTTATTTCAATTGACTTAATCATCTCGAATCTGCCCCTATATTCGACCCAACTCTTTTACTACCATCCATTTTCCCAAGCGTCTTCCACTCCGCCTAACATTTACAATACTCCAAACTACAATCTCCGTCAAATCATTTCATATCTCATATTTCGCAGCACTCTTCAAGATGTCCGCCCCCTTAGAGTAAAAGGCACTCTAAACAAGGGGGCAGGCCACAATTAGTATATAGACACTGCGCTAACGTCCCGGGTGCATTCTCATTGTCTGCGGGGATAAAATACCACAAGAGAAGGGGAAAGGCAAAGGAAAAAACATTGTATCCCTTTCGTGGGCAACCCCAGGCCAAAGACCTGGGCTAAATACGCTCGACGCGTTGCGTCGAGTAAAAGAGTTCAATGCTAACAGCCCTTTTTTATTTTTCCGGTCCAATAGACCTGCGGTAAAACCGCAGGCTAAATATAGATTGTTGCTGTGGAGGGAGGAAACCCCCGACAGTGCCGGGGGCTAACAGGCATTGAGGCGAGGGTGGCGGGGCTGTGTGGCCGGCATATCATTGATAATAACAATGCATCCGGGCAAGCACCGAAATTGATTATTTTGGATTGAGATTGACAACGTTAAGGGAGAAGCCCATTCAATTGATTATTGATTATTTGCTATTGATTATTGGGATTGAGATTCTTCACTACGTTCAGAATGACGGCCTGTTA